>JALFCJ010000146.1 GCA_022771185.1 Spirochaetales bacterium
GTCGGACTTAAAACATACAGAAAAGAAGTAATGCACGTCTAGGAGGATTGTGTGTCTGATTTGTTTTCACCTGTATCTGTTCTATCAAAGCTGAGTCTACAAAAGGCTCAGCGTAATCTTGATGACTCAAAAAGCTTCCTATTTAACGATTTCAGGGGAATATCTAAGATTCTCTCCCTCTATAATCCACTTGAAGTAATGAAGATGTCTCTATGGGAAGAGAGACGTGTTTATGCTGTCGCTCTTAAGGACGAAGTCAAGAGAAGGGCATCTGTTCTTCTTCCTATAGTACTCCAGTCCATAGTGGAATCAGACATGATGGAGGGAGTCGGAAATAGCAGGGAAGTAAAGGAAAAAGATTGGGAAAGACTAAAGTCCTTGTCTGAAGATATCGTGAGAAGGATGGTGAGAATCATCGACTCCATGACCTCTATTGCCATTAATAAAGGGAATGTAGACCTAAATAACGCCGATGCACTGAGAAAGAGCATCGAAAAGAGGCTTCTCCCTGATTTTGTGGATAAAGAAACTCAGGACAGAGATGTATGGCAGCTAAGGTCTCTATTTGAAGAAATACCAGACTTTGAGTCTAGAATGGGATGCGACTACATCTCTTTTGTCTTGAATGTCCAGAATATAGCAAGAGTCGGTCTCAATGGGATAGATAATCTGGTGAGGGATGTGACTTTATATAAAGAGGAGTACTCATTATCTGAAGCTCAGATGCGCTCCAGCGGTGAATTGGACGGCCTCAATGACAGCCAGATCTTTGATAAGATAACAAAGAAAAATCATTGGGAAGGAAGAGCGGCTTCCCTCACTGAGCGTCGTGACGGCTTCTCTCTCTTTATGCCTGAAATCTCTTCTTCTCTTCCTTTGGATTCTTATGCCCAATATTCAGTCAAAGCCTTCTCTTTGGATATAGAGACCTTCCTTTCCAGAGGATTCTGGCCCTCCGTCCGTTATCCATTCTTTGAATATGAAGGGAAGATGTACACTTTTGTAGGTAAACACCTGCCATTCTTCTTATCTCTTTCTTCCCTTGTGGACAGGTTCCTCGCTTCATCGAGAGATGTTCTTTCTATCTTCTTCCTCTCCGATTGTGATACTTACACATACGATGGAAATAAAATAGAAATCTCAGTGCTGCCTAGTGTGCTGGATGTAAACCCGGTACTTCACCCTGCTTCTTTCAGAAATATTATGGATAGAAGAAAGAGTGAAATAAGTGTCCAAAGAAAACTTGGACATAAGAAACTCGTAGTAGATCCTGATATGGAAGAAGAAATGGAGAAGAAAGATGATGTCTTATATATTTCAGCTTCCTTTCTTTCTAGAGCTACTGTAGATAAGAATACAAAGAGAGATCTTCTCTCTTCTCTTCTAGGGGACCTTGAGCTTCCTGAAGAAGACACAGTCTTCTCTGATATAGATGAGTATGTGGATACGACAGAGTCTCCAGCTGATGATTTTGACGATAAGTCATCATATGACTATGAGTACGAGTACAACGACACAGACGAAGATGAGCTGGCTAAAGAAATAGATGAAAGGTATGATAACATCACTCTCGTGGAGTATGACAAGACAACTCCTACAGAAGAGGAGAAGAAGAATCTTATCGACCGATACTCTTTGACAGACGAAATAATAAAAAAGAGTGAAGAGGACGAGAAACTGGAAGCTAAGATAGAAGATGCCCTGGATGACGATATCTTCGATGATAGTGAAGAAGAGGAACATCTTGATGACATCGGATGCCCCGATGAAGAGAGTGAATACTTTGAAGAAGTAGAAGGTGCGGACGATTACATAGAAGAGGAAGAGAAAACTCCGAATGACGGCCAGTTGGATTTTCTTTCCCTTCTTGATGAAGAAGACCCTGAAGAAATCGAGTTTGACAACGAACTGGACGAAGAAGAGGAAGAGAGCTTCGAAGAAGAAGAGAAAAGAGAAGAAGTTCTCGATAGCGATATTCTTCTTCCAAATGATGATGAAGAGACTGTAGAAGAGATATCTAAAGTTACTACAGATCCTTTATTAGAAGATTCTGATACATCGGAAGAAGCCCTGAATACAGACTCAGAGGACAAAACAGGTGACCATGAGACTGTTGAAGAGACTAGAGAAGCTAGTTTGGAGCAACCACTGGAAGAGCCTGAAACATTGGATGAAACCTTAGGTAATGATGACTCAGATGTAAAGGAAGAAGAAAGAATCCTTCCTAGCGAAGATGAGCCTGTTGAAGATGTTGCTGAATCTATTTCAGAACCACTAAGAGATGAGCCTGAGACACTGGATGAAACCTTATGTTGTGATGAGGAAGTATCTGAAGAGATAATAGAAGAAGGGACTCCAGAAAACATAGACGAACCAAAAGAATATGTAATGGTGGACGAAGATACTACTGGCGTTCTTCTTTTTGATGAACCAGCGGAGAAGAAAGATACTACAGACTCTTTGGATGACAAGGAAGAGGAAGCAGAAGGTTCTTCTCCTGAAGTGCTGAAAGAAGAGACTGCCCCTTTCTTTATCCCTCAATCTGATGACTCTGAAGAAGAGATAGCTCCAGAAGGTCAAGAAGAAGTAGAAGAGCCTAATGGTAAAGTTGATGAAGAAAAAACTCCTTCTGTTAACCATGAGCCAGAACCAGAGCCAACTGAAAATAATGAAGAAAACAAAAAGCCTTCAATGAGCTTTACTGATTCATTGTTTGCCGCTTTAGGCATGGATGAGGAAGAAGACGATGAGGAAGTCAAGGAAGAAGAACATCCTTTAGAGACTGCTGTTGAGGAAGAGAGTTCTCCGGCTATTGAAGAGGAAAGTGCCCCAACTCTTGATGAAGAGATTGTAAGAAAAGCCGAAATACCAGGAGTAATAGGAGAAATCTACAAAATACTGGGTTCTTCTTCTGCCTTTGGGCAGTTTATAGAGCTCTCGGATGAAGATACTCTTTCTGATTTGGACGAAGTCATCGAAAACTGCTGGAAGAGACAACAGGTTGAAGGAAAAGACAAGATGTTCAACATCCCAGACTATTCCCTCTCAATTATTCTTGCCCACGACAGTGTAAGAGATGACTTAAGGTTATCTGAGTTATTAAACAATGCCGGTGGTGTAATGTACTCAAGAGACTCTGAGTGCTGGAATGCTGTGATTGTTTATATTGACCCGGAATATACAGTTGAGAAAGCTATTGAAAAGATGATTTCAAGAAGCACATTCTCTCCTTCCGATTGGAAGAGGGTGACTTATATCGGGGAGCAGATGAAAAAGAGATGATGGATAGATCCCAACTAAAAGAGAGATTGGAATTTGCTTTGAATACTGCTAAAGAAGCTTCAACTTTCCTTCTTTCTCATTCATCTCTCTCTGAAAAAATAGAACAAAAACATGAAAATGATTTTGTCACTGCAGCTGATAAAGCAACGGAAGAGTTGATTTATTCCTCTATAAAGAATGCTTTCCCCTCTGACGGTTGGTATGGAGAGGAATCAGGAAAAAGAGGAGAAGAAAAGAGACGCTGGATAGTAGATCCAATAGATGGGACAGTAAACTTTTTCTCTTCTTTTCCCTCTTATACTGTCTCCATCGCATTTGAAGACGAGGATGGGTTGGCTCTTGGAGTAGTTATAGTGCCACGACAAAATGAGACGTTCTGGGCCATCAGAGGAGAAGGAGCTTTTCTCAATGGAAATAGAATCCATACTAGAGAAAACAGCGACTACTCCAGGACTTTGGCTCTCCTTGTTCCCCCACATAGAAGACACCATTTGATGGATTTATATTGGAAGAGAATGAGGAAACTCTATGATATCTTTACGGATGTCAGGTCTATCGGATCTGCGGCCCTTTCCCTTTGCTATGTAGCCTCTGGTAGGTGTACTTGTTATTATGAGATGGGATTATATCCTTATGACTACTCTGCGGGGCTTCTTATTGTAAAGGAGGCCGGTGGAGAAGTAAGTGTAATAGAGAGAGATGGAGGCGAGTGTCAGGATATTGTGGCTACATCATCTGGAATATACACTAGTGTAATGGAGGTAGTTAGTGAAGAAAGCGGTCTTCTTTGATTTTGACGGAACTATTGCTGACAGTAGCGAAGGCATAATGGAATGTGCCTTGGAAACTGTGGAACCCCTTGGATATGATAAATCAAAGTATTCAAAAGACTACCTCAGACGATTCATTGGTCCCCCTCTTTCTGATTGCTTTCGAATCACTTTTGCTGTTGAGGAAGATAAGATACAAGATTGTGTGGAAAGATATAGAGTCCTATATAATGCAAAAGGAATGTATATGATGCATGTATATTCTGATATCCCTGCTTTATTGAAGACTCTGAAAAGTATGGGTATAAAGACAGCAGTGGCCACCAATAAAATGAAGGAGCTGGCTGAAAGATGCTGTAAGAATCTTGGGATATATGATTTATTTGATTATATCTCAGGCCCTCCAAGGGATGGAGGAGTGACAAAGGCTCAGGTGATTACTTTGGCTCTTGAAGCACTTGGTCTTGAAAAAGAAGACGTATTGATGGTTGGTGATACTGTAAACGACGAGAAGGGTGCTGAAGTAGCAGGCGTAGCCTTTATTCCTGTAACTTGGGGTTTTGGGTTTAATAAAGAGAATACTGCTGAGGGAAAAAGGGCTGATCAGCCCATGGATATATTAAAATACCTAGGAGGAGAAGATGATTGAAAGAGTTGATACACCAAAGGCTCCAAAAGCTGTAGGTCCGTATTCTCAGGCTGTAAAGGCTGGTGGTTTTCTTTTCATGTCTGGAATGTTGGCTCTTGATCCTGAAACTGGTTTGATGGTTGGAGAGACTGCTGAAGAACAGACAGTGCAGATCTTCAAGAACGTCAAAGCTGTTTTGGATGCTGCAGGAGCAAGAATTGAGAATACTGTAAAGGCTATCGTATACTTGGAGGACATAAAGGACTTCGGGGCAGTGAACAAGGTTTACGGAGAAGCATTTAAAGATGCTCCGGTTCTTCCTGCTCGTTGCGCTTTCCAAGTTGTGAAACTTCCTAAAGACGGAAAGGTTGAAATCGAGCTTACAGTGGCACTCTAAAGATAGGCGGGGTAATCCCGCCTAATATTTTAGTGTAGAATTTGTTGTTTTTTGTTGCAGGATGAAAAAATCGGATGATATCATGAATCATCGCGATATTAAATTTTTGTATCGGTCGGGAGAAAAAAGTGCAGGAAAATAGTGCTATTGAACTAAGGGGCATTACCAAACGTTTTGGAAAAGTCGTTGCCAACGATGGTATTTCCCTGGACATCAGAAAAGGCGAGATTCTCTCTCTGCTTGGAGAAAACGGAAGTGGAAAGACTACACTCATGAATATGCTCAGCGGCATTTATCAACCTGATGAGGGAGAGATATATGCAGATGGCAAAAGAGTGACAATCCGTTCCCCGAAGGATGCTTATTCCTTAGGTATCGGAATGATTCACCAGCACTATCATCTGGTAGATGTATTCACTGCCGCCCAGAACATTATTCTTGGCCTTGAAGATGAGAAGATGGATATCAGCAAGACTAATGAGGAAGTAAAGAAGATCTGTGATAAATACGGCTTCGATATTAATCCTGGGATGAAAGTCTATGATATGTCTGTGTCTCAGAAGCAGACTGTTGAGATTGTAAAAGTTCTCTATAGAGGCGCAGATATTCTTATTCTTGATGAACCTACTGCAGTTTTGACTCCTCAGGAGACAGATAAGCTTTTTGCAGTACTAAGAAATATGAAGGCTGACGGAAAGGCAATCGTCATCATTACCCATAAATTGGCAGAAGTTATGGCCATTTCCGATAACGTAGCTGTTCTGAGAAAGGGTAAGTATATCGGTACTGTAAAGACCAGCGAGACAAGCCCTCAGAAGCTTACAGATATGATGGTAGGCCATGCAGTCACTCTCAATATCGATAGACCGAAGTACGATAATCCTCAGCCAAGAATCGAGATCAAGGGCCTCACTTGTGTAGACGCTGAAGGAATAACAAGGCTTGACGATGTATCTTTTACAGCCAACGGAGGAGAAATACTTGGTGTCGCTGCTATTGCAGGTAGTGGTCAGAAAGAGCTTTTGGAGTGTATGACAGGTCTCTATCCGATCAAGTCCGGTTCCATCGAGTATATTACGCCTGAAAGTGGTGAAAGAAAGGAATTGGTGGGACTGGCACCGATGAAGATCAGACAGCTTGGTGTAGGTATGGCTTTTGTTCCTGAAGACAGGCTTGGAATGGGCCTCGTGGGATCAATGGGTATGACCAACAACATGATGTTGAGATCATGGAAAAACGGAAAGTCCATATTCTTTAACAAAAAAGATCCGGAAGCACTGGCAAATAGGATTTGGAATGACTTGGAAGTTGTTACTCCAAGCACCGATTTCCCTGTAAGAAGAATGAGTGGCGGTAACATTCAGAAGGTTCTTGTAGGTAGAGAGATTGCATCCGAGCCAAACGTTCTCCTTACAGCCTACGCTGTCAGAGGCTTGGATATCAACACTTCTTATGCAATCTACAATCTTTTGACAGAACAGAAGATGAAGGGTGTTGCGGTAATTTATGTCGGAGAAGAGCTGGATGTCTTACTTGAGCTGTGTGACAGAATTCTTGTTCTATGCGGCGGAAAGGTAAGTGGAATCGTCGATGCACGCACAACCACAAAAGAAGAAGTAGGATTTATGATGACCAGTCTTGGTGGAAAGGAGGAGAAGTAATGGAAGAAGCTAAAAAAACTCCACTTATTAGGCTCTCCAAGAGAGATGCAATGGATCCCAAGAAAGTCTGGGCCATCAGAATAGGCTCTATATTGGTCGCCTTGATTATCGGATGTATTCCTATCCTTATTACAGGCAATAATCCTTTTAAGGCTTATGTTGTAATAATCAAGGGGTCTCTTGGAACATCTTTCTATCTTAAGCAGACGATTAAGAATGCCATACCACTATTGGGATGTGCTCTTGCCATCGCTCCTTGTTTTAAGATGCGTTTCTGGAATATCGGAGGAGAAGGTCAGATTACAGCAGGCGCCATCTTCGCTTCCTTCTTTGCTATTAATTTTGCTTCCAAGCTCCCACATGTACCATTACTTCTTGTCATGTGTCTCGCAGCAGCAATCGGTGGTGCCATTTGGGCGGCAATCCCTGGTTTCTTTAAGGCAAAATATAATACAAACGAAACCCTGTTTACTTTGATGATGAACTACATCGCTATCGGTATCATATCTTGGCTTCAGGGTGGTCCATGGGAAGGTAGACCTGGTACACAGCAGATTCCTCTCTTTGGTAAGAATGCTGTTCTTCCTACAGTATTAGGAATCCACATCGGATGGATTATCGTCCTGGTTCTTGTAATTTTGATGCATATCTATATGAACTACACAAAACAAGGATATGAAATCGCAGTAATCGGTGACAGTTACAATACAGCCAGATATGCCGGAATGAATGTCGGCTGGGTTATGGTCAGGACAATGCTTGTTTCCGGAGCTATCTGTGGTATCGTTGGGTTTATCCTCGTTTCAGGCCAGAATAAGACTATCACTGCAAACGTTGCCAACGGTGTAGGATTTACAGCCATCACTGTTGCATGGCTTGGACACTTGAATGCCTTTGCAATGATCATCATCTCATTTATTCTTGCTATCCTTACTGTTGGATCCAGTTACCTTCAGCAGGTACTTGGCGTTCCATCAGCCATCAGTGAAATCGTATCTGGAATTCTTCTCTTCTGTATGCTTGGGTGTGAATTCTTCATCAACTATCAGATGACCTTCCGTTCTAAGGTCAAGAAGGAGGTTAAGGCATGAATACTTTGATTGCTCTTCTTGCTGCTGCCGGCAGCTTCGGTACTGTGTTGATGTTCGGTACCTTGGGAGAAATCCTTACAGAAAAATCAGGAAGCCTCAACCTTGGTGTTGAAGGAATTATGTATATGGGTGGTGCCTTTGGACTGGCTGGTGCATATGCCTACGAAGCTACAGTTGGAGTCGGTGCATCAAATGGCATAGTGGCTATTTTATGTGCTATTCTGGCTTCCTTCGTTGTAGGAGCTTTGGCTGGACTGTTGTTCTCATTTATTACTGTTACACTCAGAGCAAATCAGAACGTAACAGGTCTAGCTCTTACTATATTCGGAACAGGCGTTGCAAAGTTTGCAGGTGAGTATATGAGACACCTCGTCGGTGGCTTCGTTACTCTCTCAAACCCTCTAAAAGAAGCGTTCTCCTTTGTACCGTTCCCTCAATTTATGAGAAACATACCATTCATTGGTCCGATTCTCTTCAATCAGCCATTTTTCTTCTACCTTGCAATAATCCTTGCTGTGGCTATGCATCTCTTCTTCCAGAAGACTAAGACTGGTCTATACCTAAGAGCTGTAGGTGAGTCACCTGTTACAGCAGACGCTGCAGGTATAAACATGACTAAGTACCGCTATGTAGCAACCATTATCGGTGGTGGAATCTCTGCTGTGGGTGGTATGGTATATGTCATGACAACAGGTGGTTGTACATGGAACGAATCCTCTCTTGGAGGAATCGGTTGGCTTGCAGTAGCACTTGTAATCTTCTGTATGTGGAGACCTTTAAATGCAATCTGGGGTGCAATACTCTTTGGTGCATTGAAGATCATGTATCTTAGAGTGCTTCTGCCATTCTTCCCGACAGAGCTCTATAAGATGCTTCCATATGTTGTTACATTGATTGTTCTGGTTGTCACAAGTATGCGCAATTCTCGAGACAAGCAGCCACCAGCAGCCCTCGGTCTGAACTACTTCAGAGAAGATCGCTGAACGATTTGTATATTATCCTGCACCATAAATGTTATGGTGTAGGGTAAATATAAGATTATTTTAGTAAAGCATTAAAATAAAAGATAATAATTGCGTGAAAAATCACTTTACACACCTTTCCATAGGAAAGTATCATCTTTGTATACTACTTCAGCCGAAAGGCAGAAAATAGGAGAAAACAATGAAAAAGACACTTGCTATCGCACTCGCTCTTCTCATGTGCTTCTCCCTGTTCGCTCAGGGAGCTGGTGAAGCTACAGCAGAGAAGAAAGCAACTAAGATCGGTTTCGTCGTAATCGGAAGCGAAAACGACCAGGGTTACACTTATAACTTCATGAACGGCATGAACGCAGCTATCGATAAGCTCAAGGCTGACGGATATGATGTCGAACTTTCTGTAAAGAGAGATATCGGCGAAGATGCAGGCTGTGTCGACGCTAACCTCGCTCTCGCTGCAGAAGGATGCGAAATCATCTTCAACAACTCTTATGGTTTTGAGCAGTATATGCAGCAGGCAGCTGATGAGTTCCCAAAGGTACAGTTCGTATCCCTTACAAACTGTGGTTCCCAGACAGATGGAAGAGATAACACATATAATGCTTTCGCAGCTATCTATGAAGGTAGATATGTAGCAGGTGTCGCAGCTGGTATGAAGCTCCAGCAGCTTATCGATGAAGGAAAGATTACAGCTGACAAGGCAGTCATCGGTTATGTCGGAGCATTCTCATTTGCAGAAGTTGTTTCTGGTATGACAGCTTACTATCTTGGTGCAAAAAGCGTATGTCCAAGCGCAACAATGCTTGTTCAGTTCGTAGGCTCATGGTCAGACCCAACTCTCGAAGCAGAAGCAGCTAAGGCTCTCATCGACAAGGGCGCTGTAATGGTCAGCCAGCATTCTGACAATACAACTCCAGCTACAACAGCTCAGGAAAGAGGTGTATTCCACACAGGTTACAACAACGACATGACAGGTGTTGCTCCAAAGGCTTCTCTCCTCTCTTGTAGAATCGACTGGACTAACTATTTCTATACATTCATCGCTAACTACATCAATGGCGTACAGAACCCATCTGACTACTGTGGCGAGATGTCTAGAGGCGAAGTCGTCGTAACAGAACTCAATGAAGCAATTGCTGCTCCTGGAACAAAGGAAAAGCTTGCAGAAGTTGAAGCAAAGATTGCAAAGGGTGAAATCCAGGTATTCGATACTTCAACATTTACAGTAGGCGGAGAAAAGCTTACACATGCATTCGCTCTTGATACAAACGGTGACTTTACTCCAGATGCTGAAGAAGCAGTATTTGATGGTGCTTTCCATGAATCATATTTCCAGTCAGCTCCATATTTTGCTATTCAGATTGATGGTATCACATGGCTCAATGCAGCTTTCTAATCTCTCTATTTTGAGAAATAAAGGCACGGCTTCGGTCGTGCCTTTATCTTTGAATGTTCCTTTTTTGTGGCTAAAATGGTGAATTTGTCATTTCTGTGTAGGTAAGAAAGAGAGTATTTGTCAATTTGCAAGGAGATGTTGTCCTAGAGCAGATGAGGGATTAGATTACTGTTGGAGGCAAAGAAAATGATTAAAGAATCTGCATTAAGAAAATTTGCTTTGGTATTTGGTATTCTGTGTACCATTGGTTTTGTCGTCTGTCTGGCTTTTGCCGTTACTCTTCCTCGCTCTGATGTGTACAACACTGTGTTTGGAACTGTAAGAGCTACACGTTCAGGTTCCTTTGATATTAGCTTCCTTTCTCCAATAATTATCCTAGGAATGGGAGCTTATGTAGGATTTAGTATGTTTGCTTGCATTAGAAGTGATAAAAAAGTCACAAAGAGAACAAAAGATAATGACACAGAGGAGCAACCAGATATCAGCATACTCTCAGAACCAACAAAAGAAGAGAGTGGCGTTTAAACCACTCTCTTACGTTCCCGGGAAACCGGGCTTTTTTATTTGATGACTCTAAGAATAAATCCCTTTAAATACTGGCTTTCAGGAAATGATAGACGCTGAGGATGGTCTGAAGCTTGAGAAAGTGTCTCCAGTACCTGCACCTCTACTCCTGCGTCTGCTGCTGCCCAGCTAAGAGTCAGTAAGAAGTTTTCTCTTGTCATTGCACCTGAACAGGAGAATGTGGCAATTATTCCTCCATTCTTAATCTTCATCATGGCCACTCTATTTAGGTCTTTATATGCCCTTGTAGCGTTCTCCAGCTTTCCTTTCGTCTGGGCAAGTTTAGGAGGATCAAGAATGATCACATCATATTTATTCTCTTCTATTCCTCTTATATATTCAAAGCAGTCATAAGCTTCTATCTCCACTTTTTCTCTGGAGGAAGGAGGCAGTGTCCCTTTGTTTTCATTAAGATGTATCTGATACAACAGATGACGTAGTGCAGACTCAGATGAATCTACGGCCTTTACGCTCTTTGCTCCTGCCCTTAGAGCGTGCAGTGTAAAGCCACCAGTATATGAACATACATCAAGTACATCTTTGTCTTTCACATACTTCTCTATAGCGTTTCTGTTATCTCTCTGATCGCAGTAGAATCCTGACTTCTGTCCTTTGCCTGGAGCTGCTTCATACCACAGTCCACTTTCAAGAAACAGTGTGTTCTTCAAGTCATCTTTATTAAGGTTAGTTTCCTTTCCATCGATGAAGTATCGTACTTTATCAGAGAGGCCTTCAGAAGAAGCATAGAAGGGGTCTGTAGTCACCTGGATACGGGATGGGGAAAGAAGTTCTGTGAGAGTCTTGATGATGACAGGTAAAAAGTGTTCGGAGAAACGGGAAGAGATTATTATCCTTATTTCCTTGCCATATGTATCGGCAGCGACTCCTGGAATGAAATCCGCCTCACCATGAATAAGACGGAAACATGTTGTATCAGGAGATGAGAAGAACTCTCTTCGTCTAAATACAGCTTCTTTGACCAGCCTCTCAACAAAGCTTTCATCTGTATCTTCATCTGGGTCCCAAGATAATAGATGTAGAATGATATGGGATTTCTCGTCGTACCATCCCTTTGCAATAAAGGTTCCTTCGCTATTATATACATTAGCCCAATCTGCAGTTGTAAAAGAAGGGATCACTTTATCTACAGCTCCGGAGAATACCCAAGGGTGGTGTTTCTCAAGTTGTTTTTCTTTTCCCTTACCAATTCTTATCGAGTACATATTACCCTCCTTCATGAGAATAGAGTATTAATCATGAAGGTACAAGTTCCCATTTGATAAAGAGGTGTATATAATCACCACATGGCTGAAAAACTTGTTGTTTTTGATTTAGATGGTACTTTGTTAGATACTTTGGAAGATATCAGGGGAGCAATAAACTATGCCCTCTCCGCTTGGTCTGTACCGAAGGTAGAGAAGGAGAAGATTCGCTTATATGTGGGGCACGGATTAAGAAACGCCCTCTTTACTGCCCTCAACAACAGTAGTATCAAGGTTCCTGAAGAGGATCTTCCTTTGATGGTGGAACTAATGATGTCGACATATAAAAAGCATCCTTCAGATCATACTGTTCCTTACCCAGGAATAGTCGACATGCTTTATACTCTTAAGTCCGAAGGATACTTGATCGGCGTAATATCAAATAAGAGCCAGTTCCTAGTGGAAGAGATAATAAAGAATGTTCTCCCTGATTTCTCCTTCGATTTTGTAATCGGGCAAAGCGATAAGTATCCATTGAAGCCAGACCCTGAAAGCCTCATGAGTATGATGAGGCATTATGGTGCGGATAGAAGCTCTACGCTCTATGTTGGGGATAGTGAAGTAGATTATCTTACAGCAAAGAACGCGGAAGTGGAGAGCATTATCGTAAACTATGGTTTTAGGACAAAAGAGGAGCTTGAAAAAAGTGGAGTCAAGGAGACAGTCGATGACGCTTATACTCTATTAAAGAGAATAGAGCTTTTCTTTCATAAATAGTGGAAAGGTAACTTCTCATGTGCTTTCGTAACTCATAAAAACTATAGAAAAAATAATCATTGAAAAATGGGCCTTTCGCTGTTTCTAGTGGGTTGAAGTACAAGAAAAGATAATTGTTATCTCCTGTGTTATGATAAGAAAAACAACAAACAGGAGAGATAGAATGATAGATCCTTATTTTCAGCAGATGTTTTCCCTAGCCCTCGGAAT
>JALFCJ010000289.1 GCA_022771185.1 Spirochaetales bacterium
TATATTGTAAGCAATGAAAAATAATATTTCACTATTTTTCACTATTTTGTGTTTGTTGTGTTTATGTTCTTAAGAAATAGCCTACTTAATGACTTTCTTTTCCAGCCATGTACCACTACGGTATCTTAAATAAACCATTATAGCCTTAATAGACCAGTCCACAACCATAGCTATTGTTATTCCAATCACTCCCCATCCCAGCTTTATTCCAAAGAGCCAAGAGAAGAATACTCTACAGACTACTGTAGAGAACAGCGAAGCCCACATTACCCATTTCACATCTCCTGCAGCCCTAAGTCCGTTTGGAAGTGCACTATGAACGGCACAAAGAAGAGCAAAAGCGAAGTTATGGATAAAGACTATTATCATAGTAAGACTCTTTGTTTCAGGAGAGAGTGCATATCCTGCCAAAACAATTGGAGTAAGAATAAGGAGCAATACATTCCAAAGTACTGAGAACACAAAAGATATTCTCAATAGATAAGAAGAGTAATATTTGGCTGCCTCTTTATCGCCAGATCCCATACATCGCCCGATTACAGTAACAAAACATCTGCCAAGCGCCATAGAGCAGATGGACGACATGGCCCAGAAGTTACTTGCACTGCCGTAAGCGGCGATGGAAGAAGTTCCAAAGGAACTAACCATACTTGTAATCGCTACCTTTGAAAAATGGAACAGGAAGTTTTCTAAAGCTCCTGGGATTGAGATAGATACAATAAGACCGATGATAGGAAAAGAAAGAGGGAAAATGCTTCGAAGAGAGAACGTAACCATATTATCTTTCTTTTTCAGTGCCACAATCATCACTATTGAGGCTACAACCCTTCCAATGAGAGTAGGAATTGCAACACCCAATACACCAAGATGGAAAATGAATATTCCGATGAAGTTTCCCACGACGTTGATAGTATTCATCAACACAGACACCTTCATTATTACCTTTGTCTTCCCCATGGCATTGAAGGTTGCAGTGCATGCTGAGTATATCCCTTGAAAGGGCCATGAGATGGCTGTAACGAATAGATATACGAGAGCTGCATCCATCACGTCTTTCTCAATGGCACCGAAGAGTGATGAGAGTATAGGCTTACGAAACAAGAGACAGATCAAAGTGATCAAGATGCCGAAGATAAAAGAGACGACGACAAACTGTCCTGCAGCTTTGTCAGCACTATTCTTATCTTTTTTCCCTATATATTGGGAGATGACGATACCACCGCCTCCAGCGAGAGCAGACAATACAAAGATAAAAAGAAATGCCAATTGATTAATCAAGCTGACACCGCTGACAGCAGCTTCTCCTGCATATGAAACCATAAGAGTATCTACAAGCCCCACGAGAGTTGTGAATACCTGTTCCAACAATAAAGGAACCATTATTGCAATAAGAGATTGAGATGAGAAAATCTTTCTCTTCTCGTCAAGAGTGTTCTTTGGTTCAAGTTTTTTGATAATGTCCATCATTTACCCGGGCATCTATATATACTTTTCTCTTATATGGGGTCAATCTATTTACTTAAACTAATCTCTTTTATTATAAAAAATTCCTTTTTCGATAGTGAAAAATCGGCATTATCCTTTTTAGGAATAACGCCGAAAGCATAGATAGATTATTACTCAGATAAGACCAAGTATCATGACAATTAGAACAAGGACAGGAAGAACGATACCCAAATATATCTTCATTCCTTTATTCCTCGGCATCCTTATTCCCTTTCCTGTGTTGGCCTCCTCCAAGTATCCGTTCCATCCCCAGCCATTTTTCCAAACGCAGAACAGGATAATGGCGATGGAGCCTCCAGGGAGAAGAAGATTGGAGACTAAGAAATCCCAGCTGTCAAGAACGCCCTTGCTTCCCAATACCGTAACGCCCTTAAGGAGATTGTTTTCGAGAGTGCATGGGATGGATAGGATAAGAAGGCCAATAAAGTTAATGACGACGCTCTTTTTTCTTGACCACCCGAAGTTATCCATAAAAGATGCGATGATATTCTCAAATACAGCAATTACTGTACTGAGGGCGGCGAATGACATAAAGACAAAGAACAGCGTCCCCCAGACTCTTCCACCCTTCATATTCACAAATACATTGGGAAGTGTAACGAAGATAAGGGACGGACCTGCATCAGGAGAGACATTAAATGAGAAGCAAGACGGGAAAATTATGAGGCCTGATACTACTGCAACAAATGTATCCAGGAGCGATATCCTCAATGACTCTGAAAGCAGAGTGTTCTCTTTGGACATATATGTACCGAAGATCTCCATTGCACATATTCCAAGAGAAAGAGTAAAGAAGGCTTGGTTCATGGCTGCAACCACTACACTCAATATTCCCTTCTCTTTTACAGCAGACAGTGACGGAACAAGATAGAACTTCAATCCCTCTACGGCTCCAGGCAGCGTCAAAGAGTGGAAAGCTAGGACTATAATGAGAATAAGGAGTCCGCTCATCATTACTTTTGTTATTTTCTCCACTCCATTCTTTAATCCCAACGCGCATACAGTTATTCCCAATACTACAGATATGGCCATGAAAATGAGGCTGTCTAGGGGAGAAGAAAGCATATCGGAAAAAACAGAAGCTACAGCCGTCTTATCCATAGCTTGATTAAAAGTTCCTGTCAAAAACTTCCAGAAATATGAAAGCATCCATCCTGCGACAGAAGTGTAGAACATCATCAATAAGTAGCAGCCAATGGTGGCAAAGTAACCGATGGAATGCCATTTGGAGCCTTTCTTCTCTATTTCTCTAAATCCCTCGGCCCCGCTCTTTCTACTCTTTCTTCCAACAGCAAGTTCCATTGTCATAACAGGAACTCCCATAATAAGCAGGAACACCAAATACAAGAGGACAAAAAAACCTCCTCCATTCTCTCCCACAAGGTATGGAAACTTCCAAACGTTTCCTATCCCTATAGCGCAACCTGCACTTACCAGAATAAAACCAAGTCTAGAGCTGAAACTCTCCCTTTCCTTCATTTTTCCTTACCTCCCTTTCTATCCAATGCTCCATCAAAATAGAAGCTGCAGCAGAAACATTAATAGAGCCTTTTGCTCCATACTGCCTGATAGAGACTCTTCCCAGAGACCTATCAGCCCTCGACAGGGCCTCTGGAGAGACGCCACTCTCTTCGCTTCCTAAGATACAGACACCTCTTGATGGAAACTCAAAATCCCATAGATCCTTTCCTCCTAGTTCCAAGGCAAAGACAGGAATATCATCAGGAATGGAGGAAATATCTCTCCACTCCCACTCTACACCCTCTACAGTATCTCTACTGGTCCTAAGTGACCTTGGATGTAGAGGATCTGCGCTTCCTGGAGCAATGTATATCTTATCTACACCGAAACTCTCAGCAGAGCGGAAGATAGAACCAACATTATATGGGGAGCGTAAGTGATCAAGATATAATGAGTGGGAAAAGACTCTCCTTTTACTCCAATCTTTCTCACCATTCTCTGTTACGGCATCCCAGTCTGCAGGAGCTTCTCCTAGAATATATAGAGTGCGATAATATATATCTTCCCATCCCTCTCTTCCACGCCGGAAAAAAAGGAGTATATCATTTTTATCTTTTAGTGTAAGTAGTTCCTGCGATACCAATAGATCCAGGCACTCTTTAAGGTATGGTTCATCATATATAACACCGGAGTAAGCTTCATGAAAGATAGCTCCCAGCTTTCTCACTCTTACCCTGGGCTTAAGAGAGTTAATCTTCTTTATTGTCAGCATCGTCCTTTTCTCCAAAGGGCACTACAACGAGAGCAAACTCTCCCTTGATGGAATCACGGGATTTAAAAGAGTCGTATATTTCTTCCGGTGTACCGGAGATTATTTCCTCATGAGCCTTTGTCAGCTCACGACCAATTGTAATTTTCTCAACTCCCCCCAAGTCTTTCAATTCTTCAAGCGTCTTGAGGATTCTAAAGGGAGACTCATAGATAATAAAAGCGTCTCCTCTAGATACGAGCTCTTTAAGCCTTTTCTGTCTCCTACCTTTTTTGGGAGAGAGAAAGCCTTCGAAGAGAAATGCCTTTCCAATGCGTCCTGCAGCAGAAATAAGGGTGACAGAAGCGCTGGCTCCGGGGATCGGCACGATTTTGTGGTCGCTTTCGCTTCTCACTCTCTCAACAAGCCTTGCTCCCGGGTCTGATACTCCAGGAGTGCCTGCGTCTGAGCAGTATGCAATGTTCATGCCTTGATCCAATAATGCAATTATTCCCTTGGCACTCTCCTCCTCGTTATAGCTATGACAGGCTATTAATCTTTTCTTTATATCGAAGTGTGAAAGAAGATTAGATGTATGGCGTGTATCTTCACAAGCTATTACATCCACTTCTTTCAGAGTGTTTAATGCTCTAAGCGTAATATCATCAAGGTTCCCTATTGGGGTTCCTACCATATAAAGTGTTCCCATACGTCAATCTTAACCTATTTTGAGTATTCTTTCAGTCTATCCTTATACTTACGATACATTCCTCTGAAACTATCGTAACTTATACCCATCTCTTCAGCAGCTTTCTTTTGGTTGCCCTCTGTCAGCTTCAGTGCCCTTGATAGGAACGAAACATCCAAGTCTTCATGGGCTCTCTCCAATGACTCCAAAGGAATGGAAGAGAAAGGATCTTCTTTCTCTTTCTTCTCTTCTTTCCCGATGGAAAGATATGGATTATGAAATGGATCGGTCTCAACACTCTCTATCAAACTGCCCTTGGTCCTATATACAGCCCTCTCTACAACGTTCTTAAGCTCTCTTACATTTCCTGGCCACGAATATGATAAAAGCTTCTGCTCAACTTCCTCGGAGAAGAACGGGATATCATCCCTACCAAGTTCCGATGCCATTCTCACTGCAAAGTTATTTGCTAGTAGGAGAATATCTTCCCCTCTGTACCTGAGAGGCGGAACAAAGAGTACATCGAAACTCAATCTATCAAGTAAGTCTTCCTTGAACTTTCCTTCCATAGCCAACTGATGTAAGTCTGCATTAGTAGCTCCTACAATACGGACATTGGCTATCTTCGTCTCAGAGGAGCCAAGACGCTCATATGTACCATACTCAACTACTCTCAATAGTTTTTCTTGCACAGACATAGGAACCAAGCCTATTTCATCAAGAAAAAGTGTTCCACCTTCCGCCTCTTCAAATCTTCCCTTTCTAGAGGCTACAGCTCCCGTGTATGCCCCCTTCTCTACTCCGAAGAGCTCAGATTCAATAAGGCTCTGAGGGAGGGACGCACAGTTGACAGTAACCAACGGGCCGTCCCAACGCTGCGACATATAGTGGATACGTCTTGCAGCTACTTCCTTTCCTGTACCTCTTTCTCCTACTATCAAGACAGGCCTATCCACCTTTGCACAAGTTGCAACTTGATCTTGGAACTTCAAGTAGACTTCGCTCTCTCCTATTCCCTGTACCGGGGGTGCCATATATCCATTCATAGGTAAAAAATACACCTAATGGTCAAAGTTGCCAACACTTTTCTATACATTCTAAACATCTGTTTTTATATTGAACACAGCTAATTCTTTGTGCTAAAGTAGTTTGAAGAAAATTGGCACGATGTTTTCATTTAGATTTGTGTAAGGAGAATAATAAAAATGAGTATTTTCACTAGATTTAAAGACATCGTAAATTCTAATATCAACTCTCTTCTCGATAAGGCGGAAGATCCAGAGAAGATGTTGAGACTTATGATCGGAGAGATGGAAGACACCGTCATCGATCTTAAGACCACCACAGCTGCAAGAATGGCTGAAGCCATCAGATCTGAAAAGAAAGTGGACGAAGCAAAGGCAACTGTCGAGAGATGGCAGGCAAGAGCAGAGCTTGCAATCGAAAAGGGAAAAGATGACCTTGCGAGAGAAGCTCTCGTAGAGAAGAAGCACGCTCAGGAAGTATATGAGAGAGCCCTTGAAAACATTTCCAGCCTTAAGAAATCTGTAGAAGAGGGAAAGGAAGAGATCAGAACTCTTGAAGACAAGATCAAGGCTGCCAAAGATAAGCTCGCAACACTCCAGAGAGAGCAGGCAAGAGCTCAGGAAAGAAGAGATTCTTCTGTTAACCTCAATGCACGCTTCGAAGAAATGGAGAATAGAATAAATAGGATGAACGCCTATAATGACCTCTCTAAGAAGAGTGAAGAAAAGAGCGCTGAAGAGAAGTTCAGTGAAATGGAGAAGAACGACGAGATCGAGGCAGAGATCGAAAGAATAAAGAAAGAAAAGGGAATTGAAAAATGACCGCAGTATGGATTCTGGCAACAATCTTCACCTTTATAATCATCACTACTTATATCAGTGAAAAAGAAAAGACGAAGAGACAGAAAATGAAGATTGAGGCTACCCTTCGCAGCGAGGAGATGGCAAGAGGCTACAGACCTGGAACCTACTCCTCCATGGAGGATGTAGAGGAAGAAGAAAGCTCGACTCCTGAAGATGGCAAAAGAAAAATGACAAGAGAAGAGCTGGAAAAGGGAATTGCGGATCTCGATGAAAGACTAAAGAATCTGGATTCCATCATGAAAAACAAGAAGAACTAAAGGATTAAAGGGATAAAGAAAATGGCAATCAGGACAAGAAGGTGGACAAGATCCCCAAGGGGACGTGTATTGGGTGTCGCAACAGGACTGGCAGAATGGAGAGGTTTCCCGACTGACATCACTAGACTGGTGGTATTCTTAATCTTCATCTGTACGGCATTCTTTCCGGCACTTCTAGTCTATCTAATCATCGCTGTGATTCTTCCTGAACAGACAGAGGCTGACATCATCAGAGATGGAGACACAACATATTCATCTGACTACGCTTACTCTACGAGAAATAGAAGAAGCTACTCATCTTATAAGAACGCCGACGATGCTACTTTCAGAGAGAAGACAGATGAAGACTTGGAAAGAGAATATGAAGAGTTAAAGAAAAAAGTAGAGTCTATGGAAAGCGACGTCTTCGACAAAGAAAAGGAATGGGACGCTCGTTTCAAGGACGAAACAAAGAACAACTAAAATAACAAACAATCGGAGCCATATATGAAGAGAACTTTGTTCTCGCTACTTCTGCTCCTCATACTATCTACAGCACTTATCAGCTGCTCGGTGGTGGGGAGCAGAATCTCTCACGCCCTGGGAGGCGAGGAAGATTACATCATGAACGAAGAATTATTTAATAGCGGAATA
>JALFCJ010000035.1 GCA_022771185.1 Spirochaetales bacterium
TCCACCATAATAAGCCTTACTTCCTTAGGACTCTTCTGATAGATGATCGTATTTATAAGAGAGTTTATACATACACTCTTACCACTACCGGTGGTACCGGCGATGATCATATGAGGCATCTTAGCTACATCAATAAGAATAGGCTCTCCTGTAATAGTCTTACCAAGTACCATTGGAAGCTTCATCTTCATGTATCCTGGATTCTCTCTTGCAGCTTCAATCATATCCTTAAAGCCTACAATACTTGTCTTGGCATTAGGCACTTCTATTCCTACTGCCTGCTTTCCAGGAACCGGGGCCAGTATTCTTATTTTCTTTCCACCAAGAGCATAGTTCAGCTCGTCTTCCCTGGCCTTGATCCTGCTGATGATCATACCTTGGGCAAGTTTCAGCTCATACATAGTGACAGTAGGACCTTTAATAATATTTGAGAGTTCTACTACTATCTTCTGCTCTGCAAGAGTCTGGACAATGATCATTCCCTGACTATAAGAATATTCATCTATCTCTTGTGATATTCCTGGATATTCTTTCAATAGAGAAGGAAGAGGAGGAGTATACTTCGCCTTCTGCCTCATCTCGATTGCAGTATATCCTGCAATGTTGGATGCAAGATTGCCCACTCCTACACAGAGATTAAAGTCTGTCTCTTCTTCCTCGCCGCTCTTTACTGTCACTGTCTTTGTTCCATCCTCGTTTTCAGTAACATTTCTTGTCTTGATGGCAGTAGTTGAAGGAGGAACGAATGCTATTTCTTCTTCACCCTTTTCCTCTTCTTCTTTCTCCTGAGCTTTGAGGTTTTTCAAGTTCTCTTCCCTCACAGAAGCGTTGATCTTCTCAAGAATCTTCGCCTTGTTATCGTCGCTGCTCAAGACTGGAGAGAGAGGAATCTTCTCTGTCTTAGGAGTAAAGTCTTCATATTCGTTCTCCTTCTCTTCTTCCTGCACCTCAGGAACGAAGGGGCGTTGAGGAATATAAGAAACGGAAGATTCATTATTACTATTTTCCAAAGCCTCGAATAGTTTCCTTCTGGGGTGTGAAGGAGGGAGATTGGAAGGAGACGGATCTTTTTTCTTTTCCACTTTCTCCTTTGATTCTACGTTCTCATCCCTCTTCTTTGAGATTTCTTCAAAATATCTGTACCTCGGGTGGGTAGGAGGAAGGTTGGACGGAGCGATATTATCCATCCTCTCTTCATTATCTACTGCGCTCTTTTCATCATTCTGAGGTTTCTGAAGGTTTTCGAAGTATCTATATCGAGGGTGGTCTGAAGAAAGATTAGATGGAACAATGTTATTTGCTTTTTCCTCTTTTTCGACTTCCTCATTATTGTTATCTCGAGGCTTCTGGAGATTCTCAAAATATCTGTACCTTGGGTGGGTGGGAGGAAGGTTGGAGGGAGCGAAAGAAGAATTATTCTTCGGGGTGCTATCCTTTTCTTCTTCCTCATCATCCAGGCCGATAATAGGGCGACGAGGCGCGTTATACTCTACAGGAGTAGATAGTGCGGCACTCTCCAGAGTAGCTTCCAGCATTCCCCCTGAAGTGAAACGAGACTTTGACTTTATCTCTTTCTTAGGTTTTTCTTCTTCAGTTCTATCCAGTTCTTCCTTGAGGGAGTCCATAAAAGCAGAGCTTTCTACTATTTTCTCTTTCTTATCTTCCTCAATCTTTGGTACATCATCCTCTTCATAGGAGTTATGCTTGATTATTGTCTTTAACTCAGGCATAGGATCGAAGTCTGGAAAAACAAGAGGAGTATTCGGGTTTCCTATACCAGAAGAATACTCAGGAGCAGGACCGATTTCCTCTTCTTCCTGTCTTCTTTTCTCTTCTTCTACCGCTTTTCTCTTTTTCTCATCCTCAATTGCTTTTTTCTTTCTTATCTTCTCAGCCTTGGCGTCTATCTTTTCTTTCTCTATCTGAGACTCTTCCAAGACCTTGTCTTTTTCTTTCATAGCCTTTTTATTAAGACGCTTCTCCTGTCTTTCTCTTCTCTCTTCCTCTTTTTCTCTCTTCTTTTCGTATCTCAGCTTGTCTTTTTCAGCTTGCTTGGCTTTGGCGTCATTCTCAGCCTTCTCTGCCTTCTGACGTTCCTTTTCATACTTTGCTTCTTCTTTTGCACGTTTTTTGTCTTCCATAGCTTTCAGCTTTCTCTCTCTATCCAAAAGCTTTTCTTCTTCTATGGATTCTTTTGTCTTTATAATGCCTTCTTTTTCAAGCATTCTTCTATTGAGCTCTCTCTTTTTTCTCCACTTGTCATCCAAACCTTTTACAGCCATAAGCAGGAGAAAAGCCAATAACATCTCCAGAATAAACAAGACAAAAAGAAGCCCAGGGTGTGCATTTGTTATTGAGCAGGGGAAAAAGGACGGGAAAGATATTTCACTTACCTTTCTGACAGCAGAAAGTAAAGTGAGATACATTGGCCATATGTATACTGTGATAAACATGGAAAACGGCTTTCTTCCCCTGAGAACCATAATAAGGAAAGCATCAAAGATCAAGAATGCCCCAGCTTCCCATAACCTGTCTCTTCCGCCAGAAATAGATAAAGAAAGGGACAGCATCTCTGAATAATCAGATAAAGGAGAAGGAAGTACACCCAAAAAAGAGAGTACGCCTAAAAGCACAAACGCAACCCCTACTGTCATGATGATGACAGAAAGAATAAGAGAGATTTTTCCTTTCTTCATGCTTTCCTCCAAGAATTAATGACTACTATGTTTCTTTCCCCCTTCTCTCCAATAGAAAATACAGGGTGGATAGAAGAAGAAAATGAGTAACCCATACTTTTTAACTCATTTATCTCTTCTTCTATTGCTTGTTTTGTACCCTTATATAGTATTGCCTCAGGAGCCAGTTTCATCATATCTCCAGCTACAGCAGATAGCGGTCTGAAGGCTCTGGACGTCACATAATCAAAGTGGTCTTTCACTTCGCTTATATCCTTCGATACTATCTCGACATTCACAAGATTAAGCTTTGCCTTCACAGCCCTCAAGAAACCGATACGTCTCGTCATTCTATCGATCAAGACAAAGTTTCTATCTGGAAAAAGAATAGCCAGCACAACACCTGGGAGCCCTGCTCCAGTCCCCAGATCTGCAATTGTAGAGAAGGGTTTTGTCATAGATGAAAAGAGAGAATAAGCAGAAGCGGAATCCAAGATATGACGGTAGATTATCTCATTCCTCTCCTTCTCACCAACCAGCTTCAGAGTGGGATTAAAAAGCATAATCTCATTTAGATACTTTTCAAGAATAATAGCCTTATCTTCAGCTTTATCAACTCCATAAGCATTAAGACCACTCAATATGATATCGTCAGCCATTATTCCTCCCTTTTATTGCAACACTAAGAATTGCGATATCTGAGACTCTTACACCACTTATTCTTCCAGCCTGCCCGATGCTATGGGGTCTTATTGCCTTAAACTTCTCTCTTGATTCAGCGCTTATTCCATCCACTTTGTCATAATCGAAGTTCTCTGGAATGATCATAGCCTCTTGTCTCTTGACTCTCTCAGCTTCATTATCCTGTCTCTTAAGATAGCCCGAATATTTGACATCCAACTGAACTTCAGAAAGGATTTCTTGTGAATACTCATTTAAGCCCGGGACAGAGAGAGTATGGATATCATTCTCGGGCTGAGCGAGAAGCTGATAGCAATTCTTTCCATCTCTCTTTGTAGCTCTCAAAAGATCCTTCACAGCTTCGATTTTCTCAATCTTGTCTTCCAGCCTCTCCATCTTCTCTTTTGTAGCAAGTCCCGCTTTGTATCCGATAGGAGTGAGTCTCATATCTGCATTGTCATGTCTCAGTGAGAGTCTGTACTCTGCACGGGACGTAAACATTCTATATGGCTCTTTTGTGCCCTTTGTCACCAAGTCATCGATCAATACTCCGATATATGCATCGGTTCTGCCAAGAACCACAGGCTTTTCGTTCTTAAGCCTCTGAGCAGCGTTTATACCTGCAATTATTCCCTGTGCAGCAGCCTCCTCATAACCACTTGTACCATTGGTCTGACCTGCTACAAACAAATTAGACACTACCTTCGATTCCAAAGAAGGAAGAAGATCTAATGGATCCAAGTAATCATATTCGACAGCATATGCCGGTCTCATGATCTCACAGTGTCTTAGTCCAGGAAGTGTCCTGATAAACTGGTGCTGTACTTCTTCCGGTAGAGAAGAAGAGAGACCGTTGAGATACATCTCTTCAGTTCCTACTCCCTCAGGCTCTACAAAGATCTGGTGTCTCTCACGCTCAGGGAATCTCATGACCTTGTCTTCGATGGACGGGCAATATCGAGGCCCCTTACCTATGATCTTTCCTCCGTAGAGAGGAGATCGATGCATATTTTCTCTTATGATTTTGTGCGTCTCTTCGTTAGTGAAAGTAATCCAGCAGTTTTGGCTAGGCCTATCGATTTTTTCATAGTCGAAGGAGAATGGGAGCATATCTTCGTCTCCATCCTGCACTTCCAGTTCATCAAAATCCAAGGAGCTCTTTCTCACTCTGGCAGGAGTTCCTGTCTTCATTCTCCCAACATGGAATCCATACTCCCTGAGTTTTTTGCCCAGTCCCAATGCAGCACCCTCTCCCAGTCTTCCTGAAGGAGCGTCATATTCTCCGATAAATATTCTTCCTTCCATGAATGTACCAGTTGTAAGGACCACTACCTTGGCACTTATTTTCCATCCTCTTTCCGTAACTACACCAACGATACGCCTTACACCATCTTTCTCTTCGATGACGAAGTCAACTACAGTATCCATAAAGAGATTAAGCTTCTCCTGCTTTTCACAAGTCTCCTTGGCAAGCCTGGAGTAAGAGAACTTGTCAGCTTGGGCACGAGGAGCCTGTACAGCTGGGCCTCGGCTACGATTAAGTATCCTGTACTGTATCATAGAAGCATCAATCAAATGCCCCATCTCGCCTCCGAGGGCATCTATTTCTCTTACAAGGTTTCCCTTTGCCAAGCCGCCAATAGCTGGGTTACAACTCATTCGCCCGATTGCATCCAAGCTCTGAGTAATCATCAAAGTATCAAAACCTTCCCTGGAAAGAGCCAGAGCAGCTTCTATTCCTGCGTGTCCACCGCCTATTACAATTGCTTCATAATCTCTCATTTTATTTTCCTAAACAGAAGGAGGAGAAAAGGACCTCCAAAATATCGTCACTAGTAGTCTCGCCTGTAAGATCAGAAAGGGCAGAGAGCGCAGACTGGAAGTAGAGTGCTATGATATCTACACTACAGTCCTTTGCTTTTTCTGCGTCTTTCAATGCGTCTATAGTCTCACCAAGTTTTCTCTCTTGTCTCTCACTCTCAATTACAGGAACATCAGATACACTTCTCTTATCGCGGCTTAAGAAAGTAGTAATGGCGTCAACGACTTTATCCAAGCCTTCTCCAGTGATAGACGAAAATGTGATTCCATCTCCAGGCGCTATATCGCTCTTGGAGTGAATGTAGATGGCGTTCTTCATCTTTTCTTCCGGTTCCACTTCCCCTGGAGCAAGGACATATACAACGAGGTCTGCCTCATCCATCAACTCTTTAGATCTCAGGATACCTTCCTTCTCTATCTCGTCTCCACTACTTCTGAGCCCTGCAGTATCAAAAAGCCTGACTGGTATTCCATTCATCTCACACTCTGTCTCAATGTAGTCTCTGGTTGTTCCGGCAACAGAAGAAACGATGGCTCTATTTTCTTTTAACAGTGCATTAAAGAGACTGGATTTTCCTGCATTAGTGCTACCTGCAAGTACTACTTTGGCGCCCTGGGAATAGAGACGGGAAGAAGCGTAAGTGCTTCTTATCTTCTCTAGTCTATTAATAATTGCATCAACTCTCTCTGAAGGGAAAATCCACTCTTCGGGAATATCGTCTTCTCCATAATCAAGCTGGACCTCTAGGGATGCGAGGATGTTGATTATCTCGTCTTTGGCCTTGTCTGCTTCGTTCCTAATAGAACCAGAGAGACGAGAGAGGGCATCTTTTCTTCCTCTCTCTCCCTTTGCTGATACCAGCTCCTCTACAGCCTCCGCTTCAGTAAGGTCCATTCTTCCACCAAGGAAAGCTCTATATGTAAACTCTCCTTTTAACGCCAGTCTAAACCCTGCTTCTTCAAGAGTCGTAGATATTTTCTTTATTACAGGTAGCGATCCGTGACACATGATCTCCACAGCTTCTTCCCCTGTATATCCATGGCCATGGTTATATAGAAGAGCCACGACTTCATCTACTTTTTCTCTGTTTTTATCTACTATCCAGCCATGAACTGCAGTTCCATTAGGCCTGCCAGTCAGTCTTCCCTTGAATACTTTTTGAACAAGGGAAATGGCATCGGTTCCACTGGTCCTTATTACAGCCAGTGCAGATGGTGAAAATGGTGTTGCAAGAGCATAAATCGGCTCTTCTGTCGTATAACCTGTCATATTACTGATAATAAGCTTAAATGTGCTCAAAACTCAATAATTCTGATTAGTTAGTATCACTAACTTTGTATACATTTAGCATATATCGTCGATTCAAACTCTATTGTGTGATATATTCTTCCCATGATCGATTTTAAAGCCCAAAGAGCCAGGTCTGAGCTCTATAGAAACATAAGGTCCTTCTTCCAGAACAGAGATTATCTGGAAGTGTTTACACCAACTCTTTCCCCCTCCCTTATTCCGGAACCCACAATAAAGACATTCTCCACTTTATTCAAAAATGAGTTTGTAGGCGAGAAAGAATTTTATCTTATTCCTTCCCCTGAAATATTCATGAAGGAGATGATAGCCTCTGGATCCGGTTCCATATTCCAGATCTCGTCATGCTTCAGAAACTCTGAGCAGCTTGGAGACGTACACAACCCTGAGTTCTCAATGCTAGAATACTACACTATGGACTTCACAGATAAAGACTCTATAACTCTAACCCATGAGATGATCAAAGAGACAGCAATCTCGAATCCATCATGGCTAAAGAACGAACCACTTATCATCACAATGGAAGAAGCCATGAAAGAGTATGCAGGAGTGGATTTAATAAAAGCTCAGGACTATGGTTATCTCAAAAATGAAGCAGAGAGGCTTAACCTCTATGTTCCTGATAGTGAAAGCTGGGAAGATACTTTCAACCGCATATTCCTCACTTATGTAGAGACATCCCTTCCTGTGGATAGAGAAGTTTATCTATGCGATTATCCATCCCAAATCGAATGCCTTGCAAAAGACTATCCTGACCGCCCATACAAGAAAAGATGGGAGATGTATATAAAGGGGATCGAGATTGCAAATTGCTACGACGAAGAGAGAGGCAAGGAAAAGATTCTCTCTTATTACAAAAGAGAACAGGAGATTCTCGAAAGAGAAAGAATGGCTACTGGAGACACTATCAGTAAGGCTGATCTTTCTTTTGCTTCTCTCGATATACCCCAATGCTCCGGTGGCGCCATAGGACTGGACAGGCTCTTACTTACAGAATATGGTGGGGATGAGATAGCTCCAATACTCTCGTTTCCTATGTGCTCTATGTTGAAGACAGAATAAGAGAAAAGGCTTCTTTTTTTCACATATATCCCGACTCTTTACAGAGATATTGTCTTTCTGTTATTCTACATAGCGGTATTTCCACCATACGAAACTAATTAGTATATTTAATACTGAGGTATAAAAGAACATGATTAAAGCAGGACAGATTGAAAAAGGTACAGCTCTCCTTATTAAGGGCCAGCCATTCCTCTGCATCGAAAGAGAGTTCGTTAACCCAGGTAAGGGTTCCGCATTCGTCAGACTTAAGCTCAAGAGCCCAGCAACAGGACAGACTCTTTCAGAAACAATGAAGTCTCAGGACAACGCAGAAGACATCACTATTGAAGACAGAACATTCCAGTATCTCTACAACGATGGTGAAAACTTCGCTTTCATGAACGTTGAGAACTATGAGCAGATCGAAGTCCCAATGAAGAGCTTCGAAGGCTATGAGTACATCATGAAAGATGGTGAGACTTACAGACTTACTCTTTGGGAAGATCAGGTTCTCGACATCCAGGTACCAAGTAAGGTTGTCTACGTTGTTACAGAAACAGAAGACGCTGCAAGAGGCGATACAGTTCAGGGTGTAACAAAGGATGCTGTTCTCGAGACTGGTCTCAAGATCAGAGTTCCTGGCTTTATCAAGCAGGGCGAGAAGGTTAGAGTCAACACTGAAACAAGAGAATACTTGGAAAGAGTCAACGACTAACACAGTTTTAAATGCTCCCAAGCGGAGCATTTAATTTTGACATACAAAAATTTAAAATCCTAATTTTTATTCCTATTTAAGAATATATTTCAAAATCTTAGTACCAAAACAATCCAAATCGACAATTAGAGCATTATAATCGACAATTAAATTGACAATAAAATCGACATTTAAACAAAACAATCGGCAATTATCGACAATTCATCTACAATTACTGTAGGGGATACATATGCTGCCAATAAATGTCAAAGCCCTTCTTGATACAAGAGAAATCGAATCTAGCAGAATTGAATACAAAAGAAAATGGAACCAAGCTGAGTGCATAAGAACAATATGTGCTTTTGCAAACGATATAGAGAACCAAGACGGTGGATATATATTAATTGGAGTTGAAGAAAAAAACGGAAGACCGGTACTTCCTGTTTCGAGTATTGACCCGGAAGAAATAGATAAAATAGAAAAAGACTTATTAAACAAGTGTCACTTTATTGAACCATTCTTTCTTCCACGAATTGAAAAATACCAAATTGATGATAAATATATTTTAGTATTATGGGTGACAGCAGGACAAGGTAGACCTTATATGGCAAGCAAAGATGTCCTCAAGAACCAAAGTAACAAGGCATATTACATAAGACACGGCTCTCAAACAATACAAGCTGAGGGATTCATGCTTAAAGAACTCTTTGACAAATCCAGCTACATTCCTTTCGATGACAGGGAAAATCCATTTTCGAATATCGAAGATATAAGCCTTAACCTTCTAAAAGAGCATTTGTATGAAGTGAAAAGTAAGCTATATGATCTATGTAATCACGGAGAAAAACTCAAATTGCTCAAGACATGAAACTTCTTTATGGCCCAGATGAAAACTTGAGGCCAAGAAATATAGCGTTATTGATGTTCTCAGACAGAATTAATGTTTTTTTCCCTTATGCCAGAATAGAATTCGTCGACATACCAGAACCGACAGGTAGGCATATGAATGAGAAGACTTTTACAGAAAAACAGCCGTAAAGCTTCCACCTTTCAAGGTGGAGGATGTAAGGCTGA
>JALFCJ010000052.1 GCA_022771185.1 Spirochaetales bacterium
TTGTAGGGATATTGGATTTCGATGAAGGCGAAATCTATATTGACGGCAAAAGTGTTAAAAAAGAGAGCTTAGAGTGTAAGAGAGGGATAGCCTACATTCCTGACAATCCGGATTTATATGAGTTTATGACAGGAATCCAATATCTTACCTTCATCTCAGATATCTTCGGAGTAGGAGAGAAAGAGAGAAAAGAGAGAATCGAGAAATATGCTGAGGCCTTTGGAATCAAGGATGATCTCTCATCTACTATCTCATCATACTCCCACGGTATGAAGCAGAAACTTGCCGTCATTTCAGCTTTAGTCCATGATCCGAAGTTGATCATTATGGATGAGCCCTTTGTTGGATTGGACCCTATTGCATCACACCTCTTGAAAGAAATAATGAGGGAAAAGTGCAATGAAGGCGGAGCTATCTTCTTCTCCACTCATGTATTGGAAGTTGCTGAGAAGCTTTGTGACAAAATCGCAATCATCAAGGGCGGAAAGCTTATTAAGAGCGGAACAATGGAAGAAGTAAAGGGCGACAGCAGCCTGGAATCTGTGTTCCTTGAATTGGAGGAGTAAGATGGTAGGTCTCTTAGTAAAAAAAGAGATGAAAAATCTCTTCAGAACCTATTTTATTAATCAGAAATCAGGGAAAGGGTTCTCAAAGGGAAGGACAGCTGGCTTTGTATGCCTATTTATCTTTCTCATGATAATACTGATGGCAATGTTCTTTGGCATGAGCTTAATGATGGTTGAACCACTGGTTTCTGGAGGAATTGGATGGTTTTATTTTGCCATAATGGGCATGATGGCATTGGCTCTTGGAGTATTTGGAGATGTATTTAATACATATGCAATGCTGTATAAGGCAAAAGATAATGAGCTTTTGTTGTCTCTTCCTATTCCACCATCAAAGATTCTCATCAGCAGAATGGTGGTTGTATTCTTACTTGGAATGTTATATGAATCACTGGTGTTTATTCCAGCCATTGTAGCTTTCTGGATTACTGGAGGCGCAGCATACTGTAATGTAGCTTTGACAATAATATCCCAAGTATTGATATATCTCTTTCTTGGAGTATTTGTTACAACTTTGACTTGTGTACTAGGATGGCTTGTTGCATTAATATCAAACAAAATGAAGCATAAGAGCCTTGGAGTCGTTATATTAACTATTGTTTTCTTCGGCGCGTATTACTTCTTCTGCATGAAGCTCAGTGACTTCATCAACTCCTTGATCCTAAATGCAGAAGCATTCAGCAATAATGTCAAAAGTGCATTCTACCCAGCCTATGCCTTTGGTATGGCAGGAGTCGGCAACATAGTAGATACGCTGATCTTCGTTGCATTCTCACTTGTAACATTCCTTATTGCAGTTTACTTCTTGTCTATTACATTTAGAAAGATAACTACAACAAGTGGAGGAGCAGTAAAGAGAAAGTTTAAGGGAGTAACAGGTAAGAGAAGTAGCCAATACAGAACTGTCATGAAAATGGAAAGAATCAGATTCACTTCTATTCCTACATACACACTTAATGCAGGTCTGGGTCTCTTATTTATGCCGATACTTCTAGTAGTGTTGATCATTAAGAGAGGGACTGTTGTTTATGTTTTGCAAATGTTCGGAGAAAGTGAGTATGGTCCTTTGATTCCTATGTTGCTTTCAGCAATGATGGCTACTATCGTCAGCATGGACTGCGGATCTGCTCCAAGTATGTCTCTTGAAGGAAAGAGCCTCTGGATTCTTCAGTCTTCTCCAATAGATGAGAAGACAATAATGAGGGGAAAAATTGACTTCCACTTCTTTTTGAATGCAGTTCCTGCTGCAGTCCTCTCTCTCCTTGGCTCAATAATTCTGGGAATGAGTATTCTGGATGTTGTACTTATTACAATATATACAGTGGCCTTCACTTACCTTATCTCATCTTTTGGAATGATGATTGGTACTATGAGAGCTAATCTTAATTGGACTAACCCTGTTATTCCTATTAAGCAGAGCATGGCTGTTATGATCACACTCTTTGGTGGTTGGATTGTTGCTATTCTTTATCCTCTTGGCTGGTATCTGATGCGTTCATTTATGCCAGGGGTAGTATGGAAGATAGTAATGACAGCATTAATTATAGTATTTGACCTCGTTTGTTACAGATGGTGTGTAACAAAGGGTGCAAAAAAGATCAAAGAGCTTTGAGAGTGTCCTTCGGGGCACTTTCATATTCTTAAAGGTAAGAATAGAATCACTAAAGAGGTAAGTTTATGACAATGAGAAAGGATGTTCCTGTAGAAGAGACTTGGGATCTTAGTCTTATCTACAAGACAAAAGAAGAGTATTTGAATGATAGAAAGAGAGCAGAGAGCCTAGGAAAAGAGATAGAAGGCATGAAGGGAACTCTTAATTCCCCAGAAAACATATCAAAGGCCATAGATAAGTACCAGGAACTGGTTGAGACAATGACACTCCTCATTAACTACTCTGACCTGGCGTCCAGTGTAGACTACTATGATAGTGAAGCACAGAATAATGCGTCATATGACAGAATGCTTATGTCCAGGATCAACGGCATGACTGCATTCTTGGATGTAGAGATAGCAGAAAACGATGTTGCTACAATAGAGAAGGCAGCTGTTATCAATGAAAGAAATAGAGGGTACTTGGAGGAGATCATCAGAAAGAAACCTCATACTCTTTCAGAGAAAGAAGAGAAGCTTATGTCAAAGCTTGCTCCTGTTATGGATACTCCTTACCAAGTTTATAACATGACAAAGCTTGCTGATATGGTTTTCCCATCCTTTGAAACGGAAGGAAAAGAGTATCCTATGGGATATGCTCTCTTTGAAGACGACTATCAATATGAAAAGAACACTGAAGTAAGAAGAAAAGCCTTTGAAGTCTTCTCTAACGAAATAAAGAAATATGAGAATACTACAGCTTCCGTTTATAACGCTCAGTGCCAGAAAGAGAAGATCGAGAGCGAGATAAGAGGTTATGACTCTGTCTTCGATTTCCTTTTGTTTCCACAGAATGTTACAAGAGAGATGTATGACAGGCAGATCGACACTATCATGAATGAGCTTTCTCCTCATATGAGACGTTATGCCAGGCTTAAGAAAAAGGTCTTGGAACTTGATGAGATGACATACCCGGATCTTCTTGTTCCTCTTGATTCCGATTACTCACCTTCCGTCACTTGGAAAGAGTGCGAAGAATACGCAGCAGAGGGCCTCTCCATTATGGGAGAAGAATATGTAAAGATGGTACATGAAGCCTTCGGAAAGCGTTGGTTCGATTATGCCAGAAACCAAGGTAAGAGCACTGGAGGATTCTGTGCTTCTCCTTATGGAAAGGGATCTTTTATACTACTTTCTTGGAACGGCAGAATGAGCGACGTATTTACTGCAGTACATGAACTGGGGCACGCAGGCCACTTCAAGGCTGCAAACTCCAACCAGTCTATTCTCGATACTGATGTCTCTTCGTACTTTGTAGAGGCTCCAAGCACAATAAACGAGCTTCTTCTTGCACATCATCTGTTGAAAAAGAGCGATGACAGACGTTTCAAGGGCTGGGTTTTGGATAATATCATCAACAACACTTATTACCACAACTTCGTTACTCATCTCTTGGAGGCGGCTTATCAGAGAGAAGTCTATAAACTCGTCGACAAAGGCGAAAGTGTCCAAGCTGAAACTCTCAACTCAATATACAGGGGTGTACTTGAGAAGTTCTGGGGAGACGATGTCGTATTGACTGAAGGATGTGAGCACACATGGATGCGTCAGCCACACTATTATATGGGTCTCTACTCATATACGTATTCAGCAGGCCTTACTGTTGCAACAGAAGTTGTAAAGAGAATCGAGAGTGAGGGAGAGAAGGCTGTAGAGGATTGGAAGAAGGTCCTCAAAGCTGGCAGCACTCTTTCTCCGCTTAAGCTCGCCCAGCTAGGCGGCGTAGATATCTCAACATCAAAACCACTGGTTTCTACTATTGAAACTATCGGAGGATATATAACAGAGCTGGAGGATATCTTTGCCTAAGAGAGATGTATTTTCTTTCCCTTTTTCGAGAATATACCCGCTTCTTGTAAGTAAAGTCGAGAAAAAGGGAAGAAGTAGAAGCGATGTTGATTCTGTCATCACTTGGCTATTTGGCTATTTGGCTATAGTGAAGAAAAAATATCGGAAATGGCAGAAAGCGATATTTCATATCTATCTTTCCTCACTTCCGCTCCTAACCCTAATCCGAAGAGATTTGAAAAGAAGGGTAGAGTCTGTGGAATAAAAGTGGAAGAAATAGAGAACGAGAGAGAAAGAGATATGAGAATCCTAGATTTGATGGTGGATGAGATATCTAAAGGTAAAACTCTCAAGAGAATCTTCATGGAGGAGTAGATGATAGTAAGACAAGCAGAAATTGCTGATGCTGAAGAGATTCTGGATATCTATAGGCCTTATGTAGAGGATACAGCGATTACATTCGAATATACTCCTCCCTCAATAGATGAAATGGAGAATAGAATAAAAGAGCGAAAAGGAAAGTATCCATTTCTAGTATTGGAGGATGGTGACAGAATACTAGGGTATGCTTATCTTTCTCCATTCAAGGAAAGAGACGCATATAATTGGTCTGCCGAGACAAGTATTTATCTCAGATGTAATCTGAGAGGAAAAGGATTGGGAACGATGCTTTTAGAGGCGTTGGAGAAGGAAGCGGGGAAGATGAATCTATTATCTCTCGATGCATGTATAGCCATCCCCAGAGGGGATACAGAATACTTAAGTGGCCAGAGTATGAAGTTCCATGAAAAGAGAGGATACAGGACTGTAGCTCACTTTCCATCCTCCGGTTATAAGTTTGGAGAGTGGTTTGACATGATTTGGATGGAGAAAGAATTGGGAGAGCATACTTCCACTCCAAAAGATATCGTCTGGTATGGAGATGTAAAGAATAGGATATAATTTCATTCTTTTTCTTTTTATAGTTAGATTATTCATAAGGGGAAAAGACTAAGCGGAGTTTCAATGTCTGAGAAAAAGAAAAGAAAGCAAAAGAGAAATAATAACTACCAAGTTTATTACACAGGCGAAATGGAGAAGCAAAGCAGAATTCTTCTTTCAACTGCAAAAAAGACTATGGAAGATATGGAGTCCTATTACCCTACGCTCCTTAAGGACAAGAATCCAGAAGATATAAAAGATGAGGTGGAGGGTAGGAAAGAGTCTCTCAAGAGAACAAAGAAGAATATCATCAAAGCCTATGAGATGATGTTCGATATCTCAGATGAGCTCTCAGGCCGCTGGGCCGATATACTCTCAGCATCCAAGAAAGGCGGAGGCAGAAAGAGAAAGGTCAATGCCGATATAGATCTATATGAGATGAAGACAAACCCTTTTGCCAGGGGAATAAACTTATATAAGATCCTTTGGATCATCTTCATCGGCTCCTTTGCCGGGGTAATAATCGAGATGGCATGGTGCCTGTTGCGCAACGGGTATATTGAGAGCAGGCGTGGTATGGTGTGGGG
>JALFCJ010000171.1 GCA_022771185.1 Spirochaetales bacterium
CTTTCAGAGATTGTTCCTTCCACTCCAATACTTATCTGGAGAAATTTCCCTACTTCTCTAGAAAAAGATGCTCTATATAAAGTAATATCCGGGAATCTGGAGATGCTTCGGAATGAGTTTGGAATCAAGTAAGAGTAATTATTCTATAAGAGAATTAAAGCCAAACGATAAAGAATCTGTCCTTGCCATTTGGAGTGAGGGCAGATCTTTTTTGAAAGAAATGGGAGTATCTCAATGGCAGAAGGGAGATTATCCAGGAGAAGATACCTTTCTTGATGACTTGGCAGAGAATAGAGGGAGAGTTGTAGTCTCCGAATCTACAGTGGTCGCTGTCTTTGCCTTCACTCTTACTCCTGAACTCTCTTACACCACGCTCAAAGGCTCTTGGAAAACAGAAGAAGGCGAGTACCTTACAATCCATAGAACAGCAGTAAAAATGGAAGAGAAAGGTAAGGGCTTAATGGGAATTATTCTTTCCTATGCCATGGAAGAAGCGGCAAGAAATAATAAGAAGAGTGTAAGAATCGACACTCACAAAGACAACAAAACGATGCAGAGATCTCTGGAGAAGAACGGGTTTGAGAATATGGGTGAACTTACTCTCCTTTCAGGAAGTGAGGAGGGAGATAAGAGACTTGGTTACGAAAAGCTTGTCTATGTCTGATATTGACAAAAATAAACTCGTAAGAAAACTTGTCTGTATTGGCTTAATGTGAGACTATTTATGTGGATTCACTTAATAGGCGGAGACCCGAGATGCTTGATAAAAACAACCAATATGCAAAGATTAAGTTCAAGATTGACACAGAAGTTATGAGACATCTCTTTGAAGGTACACTTGTAAGAGATGCTGACAGGATTCCAATCGATATCGTTCCAAGTCATAGAGTGCCATCCAGGTGCTGTATCTATAAGGAAAGAGCTGTAGTCAGGTACCGTATTATGGCCCTTGCTGGATATACATTGGAAACAGAAGATGATGAATACAGATCACTCTCTTCCTTCATGGAAGAAGCTATGGAAGAAGATAAGCCGAAGCTTCCTCTATTCACGACTATCGCAGTAGGCTGCTCATCATGTCCTAAGTCACAGTATCAGGTGTCTGATGCATGTAGAAGCTGTTTTGCTCGTCCTTGTTCAACTAACTGTCCAAAGGATGCAATCGAGTATGTAGGTGGCAAGGCACACATCAATACAGATAAGTGTATTAAGTGTGGTAAGTGTATGGAGCGCTGTCCGTTCCATGCCATCGTCCATAACTGTGTACCATGTGAAGACTCATGTCCTGTTGGAGCTGTAAAGCAGAATGAAAATGGTATTTCTGAAATCAATTCAGATAAATGTATAGGCTGCGGACGCTGTCTCAGATCTTGCCCATTCGGAGCAATTGCAAAGAGAAGTGGTCTCATTCCTGTAGGAAAAATGCTCCATAGAGGAGAAAAGGTTGTAGGAATGATCGCTCCTGCAATCGAAGGTCAGTTTGAGGGAAGCTTGGAGCAGATCAAGAAAGCTATGAAGGCTGTAGGTTTTACAGAAGTCGTGGAAGTTGCAGAAGGTGCAAAGATTACGGCTGAACGTGAAGCCAAGGAACTTATGGAGAAGAAAGAGAAGGGCGAAGGATATCTTGCTACATCATGCTGCCCAGCATGGTTCAGCCTTGTCGATAAGCATATCCCTGCTATCAGAGACCATATCTCCACAACACTCTCCCCTATGGGATATACAGCTCAGCTCTGCAAAGAGAGATTCCCTGGGTATAAAGTAGTATTCATCGGTCCTTGTGTCGCTAAGCGCTATGAAGCTGCAACAAAGTATCCTGAATTAATCGATAGAGTACTTTCCTATGGAGAACTTGCGTCAATCTTTGTTGCAAAGGGCGTCAATGTTGCTGATATGCCTAAAGACTATGAAGATGATGATGTATGTAAGGCTATCGACGACTGCAGAGACTTCGCAGTATCTGGAGGAGTGGCAGAGTGTGTACTTTCCCGTGTAGACGATAGAAGTAAGTACAAAGTCATGAGCATCAATGGTATCGACAGCAAGGTTGTAAGACAGATTAAACTTTGGCCAAAGATCCAGCCAGACGCAGACCTTGTTGAAATCATGTGCTGCTACGGTGGATGTGTAGCTGGTCCTGGTACCTTCAACTCTGTTCCAAATGCTTTGAAGATGAGAGAAGCTCAGAAGAAAGCAAGACACGAAGCTTGGGAAAAGAAAGAACAGAAAGAAGAATAAGAGCGGGGCAGGTGAGGAACCTGCCCTATTATAATTAGCCTTTAATGCTTCTATAGTTTCTTGTATCGGTTGCTATAAGTTTTAAGTATGATGTCATTCTATGGAATTAGATGAGATAATGATGGAGTATTTTGAGCTAAAAGTTTGGATTGATTGAAAAAGTAGGGATTGCCCCCAAAAAGTTGGGATTGAAAGGCTCAAACCCAACATTACCGAACTATTTGCAAATAAGGTACCGAAGTTTTTTAAGTTTCTATCATAATGAGCCTTCAACGCTTCTATAGTCTCTTGTATCGTATGCTATAAGATTTAAGTATGATGTCATTCTGTAGCTTTCGTCCCATAGAGCCAGGGCATCTTTATTGTAGTCATCGACTTTACCTCTGAAATATTCTCTGTTGAGAACTGTTGCTACTTCTGTCATTTTGTCTTTGTTTTCACTTTCGATATTATTTGTGAATTTATATTGAGTGGATGAATCGAAAACAAACTGAGCTTCATCCACGAGGTCCTTGTTTCCGATCTCTTTAGTGAAGTAGGAGTATCTTCCGTTATCATCGATTTCTATGACGCCGTACTGTAGAGGCCAGTCAGAGAAAGACTCTTGGGCTATCTCAGTTATTCCACTCTCTTTTGTTATGTGCTGGATATGTAGGTGCCCAGAGAGGTTAAGCTTTACTCCCCATTTTTTCAGAATGTCTACAACCTTATTGCTGTTGTTAATCTGGTAACCGAATGTGTATCTAGGGTTATGGACAAAAAGATTCTGGTGGGTCGCAGTGATGACTTTCTTTTCTTTAATATTTGCAACTCTCAGTGCGTTCTCTATCCACGTGAGGGTCTTGCTTCTTACGCTTCCTCCACTGCCGTTGTTGCTGTCTATGCACATAATCCAAAGGTCGTCAGAGACTTCAGCCATATATGAATTGGATGCAGGATCTTTGGAGACGGCTTCGCCATATCCAAAGTCCATCCATAACCCTTCCGCTTCCATTGCCGTTATGCCCTCTGTCTCTACGACTTTATCTTTATATAAGGCATATGGCGTAGCATTTCCTGTGTCATGGTTTCCCATTAATACGAATACTTTTATTCCATTCTTCTCCAAGATAGAGAGTTTTTCTCTAAGCTCCTCATGACTCTTCTTTTCGCCGTTGTATGTCAAATCTCCAGTAACGACTACAGCATCAGGAGAGATTTCCAGCATCTCTGAAACAAACTCATCCATTACTTTATCCATAATGTGAGTAGCCTTGCCGTCTCCTATCAGCGTAAGGTTTCTCAGTCTATCGTAGTCATATAAAGAAGGAGATAGGTAGTGTATATCTGATATCTGGACAATTGTTGTTGCATAGATAGAAGCAACGATTAAGACAAAAGCAATGAGAGAAAAAAGACGTTTCATTAATCAATGATACGAGTTTTCTTTTTTCGATTCACTGCTTTGAAGCAAAAGCTTTTATTTTTCTTCAAGGTTTCAGTGCTTATTAATGCCCATTTTTTGGGGGGAGGGGTATGAATTAATTTATTGACCATTAAATTAATGACTATTAAAATAATTATATGAAAAGATTCTATGGTAGAGAGAAAGAATTAAGCACACTAAAAAGAATCGAAAAGCAATCAGAAAGCAGTGCTACATTTACTGTCCTTATGGGGAGACGAAGGGTAGGAAAGACAGAGCTTACAAAAAAAATAATGGATAATAGCGAGCATTCCTGCTATCTCTTTACCAGTAAGGTTGCTGAGCCTTTGTTAGCTCTTTCTTGGCAGGAAGATATCTTTAATAACCTGGGATTAAGGATCCCTGGAAAGATTGATAATCTAAAAGACTTGTTTAAAGAGTTGTTTATCTATTCTGAAGAGAATCATTTTACTCTTGTTATCGATGAGTTTCAGGAAATTGAAAAAATAAACAAAACATTCTTCTCGGAGTTTCAGAATCTATGGGATACATATAAAAATAAATCAAAGATGAATCTGATTGTATGTGGCTCTGTCTACTCTCTAATGGTCAAGATCTTTGAAAACGCTAAAGAGCCTCTGTTTAGTAGGTGCAATTTAAAGATGACTCTTAAGCCGCTCCCTCCTTCTGTCATAAAGGAGATTCTTTCTGATTACTATCCAAAATACACTAATGAAGATTTACTTTGTCTATATATGCTGACAGGAGGAGTGCCGAGATATATATCTCTCTTAATGGATGGCGGAGTATACACAAAAGACGAGATGATAGAATTTGCTGTATCTCCTTACTCTCCTTTCCTTACAGATGCAAAAGATATTTTGATATCAGAGATAGGAAATGATTACTCCATCTATTTCTCTATTCTTATGCTTATTGCAGATGGATATACTACACAAAGTGAGATTGATAGTGTGGTAGGGAAAAACACTGGTTCCTATATAGAAAAACTGGAGTCAGTATTTAAACTCATCAAGAAAAACAAGCCGTTATTTGCTCCTGAGAACAGCAGGAAGACCCATTATGAGATTGATGACCAATATATAAAGTTCTACTTTAGGTTTATATACTCCAATCAAGTCCTTATAGAGTTGGAACAATACGATAGGTTAGAGGAAAAAGTAAAGAGAGATTATGAAACATATACCGGTAAAATTCTTGAAAGATACTTCTTTGAGTCAATGAAAGAAAAGGGTGGTTTTACACTTCTCGGTTCCTACTATGATAGAAAGGGTGAAAATGAAATAGATCTCATATCTTTGGATTCTTTTGATAAGACATGCCACATCTATGAGATTAAAAGAAACAAAGAGAAATATAACGAAGAGAAGCTAGCGAAGAAGGCAGAAAAATTCTCAGAAAATATTCCTGGGTATAAGATAGATTTGATAGGTCTAAGCATCTCTGATATGTAAGCCTTTTTGTTTCTTAAATGTGGCTCTATTGTTATTGTTAAGAAGCCTCCTGAATACTAGACTGATAGTATGATAGATATGACTGAAGGGAGGCCCTTGAGGCACCTTGTTAAATATGCTGTTCCTTTGTTATTAGGAAACTTGATGCAGCTGATGTATAACGCTGTAGACTCTATTATCGCAGGTCGTTTCATCGGAGAGTCTGCACTGGCTGCAGAGGGTATAGCAGAGCCTGTTATGAATATGATCATACTCCTGATCTCTGGAATTACTATAGGTTCGGGGGTATTGATGAGCGAAGCCTATGGCGCCAAAGATATGGATAGAGTGAGAAAGCTAAATGCCACCACCCTGATCCTTGGGCTTATTGCTGGAAGTATAGTGGGCTTACTTGGCTTCTTTCTCTCCCGTTATATCCTCATTCTCATGGATACTCCATCTTCCATCCTCGATAAAACTACATGGTATCTCTCAATTACATTCCTTGGAGTTCCCTTTGTCTTTGTATTCAACGCACTCTCTGCGGGGCTTAAGAGTGTTGGAGACAGTAAGACACCACTAATGTTTCTTGCTTTCTCTTCTATATTGAATGCTGTCTTGGACTTGATATTCCTTGGTTTATTGGGATTTGGAATCATATGCTCAGCAACAACAACAGTAGTTGCTGAGATAGTCTCAGCTTTTCTTGCCCTTTGGTGGACAGGAACAAGGAACAAAGAGATATTCCCTCGTCTCGATGATCTTAGAATAAAGAAAGATAGTGTTCTGAGTATTGTAAAATATGGTGGTCCTACAGCCCTTCAGCAGATGGTGCAGCCACTAGGGAAACTATTTATCCAAGGGGCAGTAAACTCTTTGGGAGTAGCCTCTATTGCTGCCTTTAATGCTGCTGCCAGAGTCGACTCCTTCGCTCTTATTCCTGAGCAGGGAATAGCAGCCGCTGAAGCAACATATATTGCCCAGAACAGGGGAGCCGGAAAAAAAGAGAGAGTTATGAAGGGCTTCTGGTCAGGAGTAGTGTTGGAGCTTAGTTATGCATTATTTATCGGCGTTGTAGTATTCTTTCTTAAAGACGGTATAGTCTCTCTTTTTATCGACGGAGAGAGTGCAAAAACTGTCATAGAAAGGGGAGCCAGCTACTTGGGTGTGATGGCATTCCTCTACGGCCTACCTTCCATGACTAACTTGGTACAAGGCTTTTTCAGAGGAAACGGCAAGATGTATACTACAATAGTGGGTACCACAGTCCAGATTACTGTACGCACTATCTTTACATTTATCCTTACTCCAAAACTGGGAATAATCGGAATAGCTTATGCTTCTGGATTAGGATGGGCCATGATGCTGGCATGGGAGATCCCATATCTATTCATCACAGCCCACAAAAGAGGATATAAAATCAGAGGTATGTGACCTCGACTTCCATAGTTTTGCCACTCTCTTTTTTCACTGTCTTTCCATCCATTCTTTCTCCGTTGACAGTGAGAGAGTATTCGTTGCTTCTTCTACCTGAGATATGGAGAGTTGTGTCACCGATCTTTCTTGTGGCAGTGAACTCATTGATCTCTTTAGGTAGGCATGGATCGATTTTTATGCCGTCCAGGGTTGGTGTAATACCCATAATAAACTGAGAAGCGTTTACAAATGTCCAAGCGGCGCATCCTGTAAGCCAGCTGTTCTTTCCTTCGCCTTCATTCTGGGCATCTCTTCCTGCAACCATCTGAGAGTATACATAAGGCTCTGTCTTATGTATCTCACTGATGTCTTCCAGGTATGCAGGGCAGATCTTCCTGTATATTTCAAAGGCTCTGTCTCCGTGGCCAAGATAAGCTTCTGCACAGCTTACCCAAGGGTTGTTATGACAGAAGATGCCGGCATTCTCCTTGTATCCTTGAGGATATGATGACACTTCTCCAAGGTTCAGGTGATACTCTTTATAAGCTGGCTGTAACAATACGATTCCATACTTTGTATCCAGATACTTCTTTACGCTTTCCAGAGCTTTCTCAGCCTTGCCGTCTTCAACTCCGATTCCAGCCATTACACACATGCCTTGAGGCTCGATGAATATCTTTCCGTCGTCACAGAGATGGCTTCCGACAGGATTGGAGAATGCATCATAGGCTCTTACAAACCATTCACCATCCCAGCCTGCTGTTTCGGTGGCTTCTGTCATCTTCTCTATTTCTATCTCTATTTCTTTCTTTTCCTCTTCCAAGCCTAAGTGGGAAAGTATCTCGACATACTGCTTGGCATACTTCACGAAGAGGCCGGCGATGAATACAGATTCAGCTTTTCCACTTTCAAAGTTGGAGCAAGTCTGGAAACTCTCTCCAGGAGTGGAAGAGAAGCAGTTTAAGTTCAGACAGTCGTTCCAGTCTGCCCTGCCGATGAGAGGTAAGCCATGAGGGCCTTTATGAGAGATAGTGTATCCTATACAGCGTCTCAGGTGCTCCAAGAGACTCTTAGCTTTGGTCTCGTCATTGTTGAATGGAACGTTTTCTTCAAGAATAGACCAATCTCCTGTCTCAGAGAGGTATGAGTATGTGCAGGCGACAAGCCACAATGGGTCGTCATTGAAGCCTCCGCCTATATCTGCGTTGCCTTTCTTATCCAGCGGCTGGTACTGGTGGTATGTTGATCCATCTTCAAACTGAATAGATGCTATGTCGATTATTCTCTCTCTGGCCCTCTCAGGGATTATATGCATAAAGCCAAGAAGGTCCTGGCAAGAGTCTCTGAAGCCCATTCCTCTTCCGATTCCACTCTCATAGTAGGAAGCGGATCGGGACATATTGAATGTGACCATACACTGATACTGGTTCCAAATGTTCACCATTCTGTCGAACTTCTCGTCGCCAGTAGATATATGATAAGAAGACAAAAGGAAATCCCAATAATCTTTAAGTTCCTGTAGTTTTTTCTCTACATCTTCCCTCGTCTGATACTTATTCTGCATCTCATGGGCTTTCTCTTTATTGATGACGCCTGGTTTCTCCCATTTTTCTTCATCTTTGTTTTCGATGTATCCCAGTACAAAGATAAGAGTCTTCTCTTCCTGAGGGGCGAGAGTAAATCTGTTTTCCAAGGCAGCGATAGGAGACCAGCCTGAAGCATGAGAGTTCTTCATTCTGCCTTCTGTAATGGAAGAAGGAGTATCCCAATTGTTAAAGCGTCCCAGAAAAGAGGCTCTATCTGAGTCGAAGCCTGTGACTTCCTCGTTTACAGCGAAGAATGCATAGTGGTTTCTTCTCTCCCTATACTCTGTCTTATGGTAGATAGCCTTTTTCTCTATCTCCACTTCTCCTGTCGAGTAGTTGCGCTGGAAATTTGTGAAATCATCCCAAGCATTCCATAGGCACCACTCTACAGCACCTACAGTTCTGATGTTTCTTGTCTTATCGCCATTGTTCCTCACAGTAAGCATCATTACTTCTGCTCTTTCTCCCATAGGTACAAAGCACAAAAGCTCAGATGAAATGTCATCCTTTGTTCCCTTGAAGATAGAGTATCCTAGTCCATGTCTCGCTTCATAAAAGTCCAAAGGAGTCTTTGCTGGCATAAAGGATGGAGACCAAGCGGAACTATCGTCTGAAGAGATGTAGAACATGCGTCCTCCATTATCTTCAGGGACATTGTTATATCTGAAACGTGTGATACGTCTCATCTTTGCGTCTTTATAGAAGTCATATCCACCTGCAGTGTTTGAAATAAGACCAAAGAAGTCTTCATTACCCAAGTAGTTAATCCAGGGAAGGGGGGTATATGGTGTTTCAATTACATATTCTTTTCTTGCATCATCGAAGTGACCGAATTTCACAGTAAGCTCCTTTTAGTTAGTTTATTCAGTGAACTAACAACATTAAAACACTGTTTCTGAAATAACGAAAGAAAAAAAGATTAAGAGTTGTGAAATATCTTCCGATTATCCTTTAAAACGCGACATATTTCGGGAAAAACGCGTTCTTAATAATAAGAGGACAATATGAAAAACCATAACGAGTATAAGAAAAACAAAGAGTGTGCGGCATTTGATGAACTGATGATCTATCCTTTCTTTTCTTCTTATTGGAGAAAAGATGAATTAATCTCAACATTTATCGGGGAAGAAATTGAAATAACTAGATTCTACCCATTAGTGATGGATATAGCCGTTGGAAAGATGGCTCTCGCTTTAGAGATGGAAGCCGTCAGCGGAGACGACACCTACTATATATTTATGAAGAAGATCGATAGAAGTTATACTTTTAAGGCGATAAAGGATTTGATTACTGTTTCTTTTCTCACCCTTTTGGATAAGAGGGACCAAGATAAATATTCCAAGTTATTTTTTATCCTGATAACAGACCTGGATATGGCCCCTGATTTCCTTGTTGAGAGAAAGAACATGCTGGAGGATTATGGTATGGATGGAAACCTCACTGCTGTCTGTATCTATCCTCAGTCTACAGAAGAGGGAGAACTTAAAGATATAGTACTTGAACTCAATAATGGAGAAAGAGGCCCTCTTCTTAATGAGGATATAAGAGATTGCATTAAGTGGCTTAATACAAAAGAGGGAAAAAGAAGATACAAGTATTACTGGAAAATGATAGAGAGTAGGTGGAAGGCCAACCTTGCAAAAGAGCTTATGGAAACAGGGCTCAGTGAAATAGAGATAAAAGAGGCGTTGAATATGAACGACGAAGAGATCTCTTTATTTCGAGAGATAAAAGAAAGAAGAGAAAACTTTCTCTCGATGCTATAGGTTAATTCCTATCATTACTAACAGTATAAGAATACCCAATACAGAGCCCATTAGGTACTTTTTGCTTCTCTCATCACTTTCATCAAGATTCATTGAGAGTATTGCGGGGACGATGGAAATAAGAAGCGGCACTACAAGCGCTGGAATCTTTCCCATGGTGTTTACTCCACCCGATGAATTGAACTGAGTGATTATGTTTTCAGGGAGAGCAATAAAACCAAACGTTCCCAGTATTACAGAAGCCACAATAAGTGCAATGGCGATTTTCTTATTCTTATTCATAGTGTGAATTATAAAGCCTAAAAACAGACTTTCAATACGCTTTATGTGCACTTTCTCTCCTTTTATGCGTTTCATGTGCGGTTTTGAAAGATGAGGACACAGAGAAGCGCACATAAAGTGCCAATAGTGCAATTAAAGTGCAAATAAAAAATTATCAAAAATTTTTAAAAACATTTTTTGCCGTTGCTATAGGTGTGCGGGGTGGGGAGTAAATTGTAGTTGTAATAAGGAAGCAAAGAAATGAAAAACACAACAAAGAAAGTTATCACAATCGTGGCAGTCTTGATCCTCGCAGCAGTATCTCTTTCTGCAAAGGTAAGCATTAAGAGCACAGCTGGAGCAACAAGATTCTTTGCAATGTCTGTTAACTCAGCTGCAGGTGGATATCTTGTTGACGGTGTCACTGCTGGTGTCGATGCTCTTGTTGATGTTGGTTCCGACAACAAAGTCTCCCTTGAGGCAAATGCCAAGAAGGCAGCAGACAACAGCTTATCAGTTCTTACTTTCAATGCTTCTTTCTACAAAGATGCTTCCATCATGGAAGATATGAAACTCTTCCTTGAAAGCGGAGTAGAGACACACCTTGTTCTTTCTGACGGAATCGGAACAGAAATGGGTCTTGCCTGCAAGGGAGGCATCAGCTATCAGGCATCAGAGAATTTCGAAATCGTTATGAGCGCAGGCGTCAGAAACATGTTCTTCTCAACAGCATGTTCATCAATGTACTCATCTGTTTCACAGTCCGTCAGTATGATCGGTGTAGATGCTGGTGTCGAATGCACATATAAGTTCTGATTGGAGGTCGAATATGACAATGATATTAATGTTGACAGAGTTGGTAGTGGGAGTCCTTGCGATCTCCAAAGTAGTTCAGATCATCTTGAAAATCTATAAGTCTATTCCGGAGGAAAATAGAAAAGTAGCGTAAAACGAGAACATTCATGATTCTTAACCCTCATAGTTTTCCTGGATTTGAGTTTTAAGAGTTCTGATTGTGGAGTATTCATCGTCAAAGATATTTCCTGGTTGTCTGTGGGCTTGGATTACTCTTCTCGACTTAATTATGCATCGGATGTGGCAGAGCTTTGCCCTCTATTACCCGCATGTGGGTAGAGCTCTTCCACTGGAATTATAGAAAGTATCAATCGGCTGTATTTGGCCAGATTAATATTTCTTAGTCCTATCGATTGATAGGAGCTTGGATTACTGTGTCCAGGATAACCCCTGGTCTCCGAAGGCCACAAAATCTTCCTTATTACACACACTGTGTCTTCGGAGGCCAAGGGATTATATATATCTCTTTATATGTGGACTTTTCCCGTCCTATAAAGGGGGTGAATATATGGCGTAAACCACCTGAGGTTTATTTTCCTACTCCATAAACCTTAGATATAATCGGGGGATTATTTGTTTACGTCTAAAATCTTAAGAGAGTATCAGCAGGAATACTGCCGGCTCTCTTTTTTTCATATCTATTATCAAAGCAAAAAAGAAAGTATCATCGAGATAATATGGATAGCCAAGAGTTACGTAAAGAATTGAGAAAGAGGAATATAGAGTTTGAAGAAGTCTTTCATAAGGCAGTATATACTGCAGAAGAGGGACATATGCTCTCTCTCCCTCATGGCGAAGCGGAAGCTAAGAATCTCTTTCTGAAGAGCAAGAAATCCTTTGTCTTAATGACTCTTAAGGGTGATAAGAGAGTAGACTTGAAAGCAATGGCGAAAGAACTGGGTTATTCTTCCTTCTCTTTTGCCAAGGAAGATGATCTATGCTCTCTTTTGTCTCTTACTCCAGGCTCCGTCACTCCTATGGGGCTATTGAATGATAAAGAGAGAAGAGTTGTGTTCTACTTGGATTCTGAGTTCAAAGACTCTCTTGTTTATGTACACCCAATGGAGAATACATCGTCCCTTCTTCTTTCTTCCAATGATCTATATCTTTTCTTATCTTCCCAAGGCATCAAATGCAATTGGATAGATATAAAGACAAAGGAGGCGTAAATGGAGAGTAGAGTCAAGTTTTTTACACAAGTCGATAACGAAGCAGGAATAGCAAGCCTCGCTGTATTTTTGTATGGTGAGGGATGCGTTAAACTTAGCTTCCAAGGTGAAGAGAGAGTCGTGGAGCTAAGTAAAGAGAGGAGAAGAGAAGACTACTTTATTCTTAATACTCACCTATGGAATGGAAAGAAGGATCCTAATCTATATTCCTTTTATGTAGATGACAGAGAGTATAGATTCGGACTCAGAACCTTCGGTCTCGATAAAAACAAAGGCTTCTTTCTTAATGGTGAGCACTACGCCCTCGATTCAACAAACACTCTTATTACGGATGATATTTCTGTTCTAGATAAGTGTGACGAAGAAGGAATAGTGACTGCATTTCTTTTTCCGTCAGGTCATATGCCTGGAGAAGATGAAATAGCACTTCTATCTTCTCATCCTTCTGTGTGTTTCTGGGGATATAGAGTAGAAGAGAAAGAAGAAGAGATGAGAAAGCTTAATTCAATTCTCTATTCCTTAGATAAAACCAGAGCGACTATAGGAGTATTTGAAGAAAGAGATTCATTCCTTCCTGTTTTCGATCTATCTGTAGTAAACGAAAAGAATGGAGAAGAGAAGGGTGTTGTGGCTCTTAGAGAGGGAGACGGATTCAAATTATAAGGGCGCTTTTGCTGCGCCCCAGAGTTATGCTATGTAAAGATAGATCATTGCATAGTGAAAGAGTGTTCCTCCCATAATAAAAAGATGGAAGATCTCGTGGCTCTTAAAGTATTTGTTTTTCTCCAGAAACGGAAGCTTCATGGCATAAATCAGAGCACCGATAGTGTATGTTATGCCTCCAAGTACCAAGAGTCTGAAGCCACCGGACGGGAGAGTGTGGTAGATGCTGCCCAATGATGGAGCGCATGCCCAACCCATTAACAAGTAGATGACTGATGAAACCCACTTCGGGCAGTTGATCCAGAATAATTTGATGACAAGAGCCAAGAGTGCAAGAACCCAGACAAAGCTCATCATTTTTATTCCCCCGACCTTTCTGAGAGCGATTGTGCAAAGGGGAGTATAAGTTCCTGCAACAAGGACTCCGATCATTGCATGGTCTATTTTTCTCAGCACTTTGTTTTTCTTTTCTCCGATATTAAAGCCATGATAGCAGGATGAAGCTCCATAGAGAAATATAGTGCTGAGGGCAAAGATTGATAAAGATAATAGTTCCACGGAACTAAGATTATCGGAAGCACCCTTCATCATTAGAAGTGGAGAAGCGATTATACACATAATAAATGCGATAAAGTGTGTAAGTGCGCTTATTGGATCTTTTGCCTTGAATGATGGTATTTCTTTAGCTCTTGGTAACATAATATTGACTGTCATCTCCATTTCTCCTTGCAGATACCTTAATTTGCTGATATAACAAACTTGTAATCGGTTTTTTAAAAACCTGTATATAGTTCTATAGGTATACGTGATACTTGTCAAGAGTTTTTTAAAAACCGATATAAAGATTTTGGAGATATTTATGATTCTAAAAATAGATGAAAAAGCATTGTCCTCCCTCTCATCCTATTCTCTCCCTTCCTTTAGGGAGATTCCTGATGTAGGCTTGTACCTCAATCAGTGCGCTACATACATAAACAGAGTCTTTGAAGATATAGACGGCATATCAATAACTGAGAGCATGATCAGTAACTATGTAAAGAAGAAGTTGGTTCCTAACCCGATTAAGAAACAATACTCAAGAGAGAGTATCGCCTACTTAATATTTATTGCGGTGGCAAAGAATGTAGTGAGCCTGGACGATATTCAGGTCCTCTTGTCTCTTCAGAGAAAGAACTTCAGAGTAGAAGAGTCTTATGAGTATTTCAGATCTGAGTTTGTATCTGTCTTGAAGTATGTGTTTTCGCTGGGAGAGATGCCGTCTCCAATTAATGAGAATGGAAGTATGGAGAAAGAACTTCTGAGAAATATTCTTGTAACTGTCTCTCATAAAATCTACATCGATCTTGCCTTTGATCTATTGAGAAAAGGAGCAAAGTGATGGTTGATGATAAGACTCATTTTATAGGGTTCATTCCTCCTCTTGAAATAACGAGAGTGGTAGAAAGCGATAGAAAGTGGAGTGAGAAGTATGGGTGTAGAAGCGGTCACTCTACACCAGTCCATGTCACTTTGGTTCCTCCCTTCTCATCTGTTAAGTCAACAGATGAGATAACAGATATCCTTAAGGGAATTCTTCCTCTTCTCTCTCCCTTTACTTCCAAGGTAGATGGTTATGGAAGTTTTGGAAATAGAACTATATTCTTGAGAGTGGAACCCAGTAGTGACTGGGATAATCTATCAAGGACGATTACAAAAGGTCTAAAGGCAATGGGGGAGAGCGTGAAAGTGGAGAATAAGCCACTTGTCCCTCATTTGACTGTAGCTAACAGAGATATTCCTCCTGAAAGGTTCTCATTTCTTCTTTCTTCTCTCTCTTCCCATAGTTTCTCCTCCTCCTTTACTGTTGATAGTGTCGCTGTCTTTCATAGAGTTGGAAGAGGGTGGAGAATAAATGAGGAAGATATAATAAGAATCGGAATGTAATTACTCTTTCGTTAGTGATAGGTATGCGCTATAAGCGGAAGCGAAAGCGAAAGTCAGATTGTATCCTCCGCACTCTCCGTCTACATCCAAGGCTTCTCCTATGATCCAGAGATTGGGAACCAGCTTTGACTTAAATGTAACCGGATCCACTTCTTCAGTGTCTACGCCGCCCCTTGTCACAGTTGACGAATTAAGCATTCCCTTTGTAGTAACAGTGGGAGTCCATTTATAGAATTTATTGCGGTACTCTTCGCTGTCGTTCTTCGATAGGTCTCCTATCTTTTTGTCTTTCCAGCTCAGCCTCTCCTCCAGGAGCCTCAAAGGAAGAGACGTCTCTTCGTGGAGAGCCTTTATAGCTTTCATGTTTCCCTTTAAGTGAAATAATTCCGAGGGAGGAAATGAAGAGAGTGAAATCTCGATTTGGCTTTCGTTTTCAACTTCTCGCGATATATTCATGATCTCAGGCCCTGAGATACCGTTACGGGTAAAAAGAATGGAGCCCTCTTTTTTTATCTTTTTGTATTTTATAGATACGTCTTCTGCGGTAATACCCTCAACTCTCCCCATATTCTCCATTACTTTTAAGCTGGATAATGCGGGGCGAAGGGGAATGATCTTATGCCCCAGTAGGGAAAGTACAGAGAAGAAAGAGCCGTCGGATCCAGTCTGAGGAAAGGAGGAGCCTCCGGTAGCTACTACGACTTTCTCAGCCTCTATTACGCCATTATTTGTGGTGAGTATAAAAGAGTCGTTGTTTTTGGTGACAGAGAGTACTTTTGTTTCCAGCGCTATTTCTCCCTTTGTAAGTGCGCTTATTACATCACTGCTTTTCTCACTTTTTGGGAATACTTTCCCGTCAGAGCGAATGTAAGTATCAAGGGAGAGGGATGAAAAATACTCCCTGATTTTCACGGGAGGAAAAGTGTAGATAGATGGAGAGATGAATCTCTTTTTGTCATAGTAATGGGAAATAGTATCCCTCGGTTCTCCTTCATGGGTTAGGTTACACTTTCCTCCGCCTGTGAGAGAGAGTTTTTTTCCTACTGTATTATTTTTTTCTAATAACAAGGCCTCTGGAATAAGGGAGGAGAGGAATAAGCCGGAAGCTCCGCCTCCGATAATTACTATTTTTCTTTTCATTAGAGAATCCCTATTCTCTTCATAAGCCACGGCAGGGCCTTCTCGAAGTCTATGTAAAGCGTAGAGTAATCCTCTTCTTCCATAGTCTTCTTGATAGACTCCAATACAAAGTCTCCTGATATCTGAATCGCTTCCTCTAGGCTAGATCCTCTAAGGAGGGCTCCAGTAAGGGAAGAGGCAAAGACATCTCCTGCACCACAGAAAGACTGGTCTATTTTCTTATGAAAATGCCATGTTATTCTTTCTCTCGAGCTGTCATATGTGACGTTTCCTATTTTGCCCTTTATTCCCTTTAGGCTCTTTTGGTCCCTAGAGAATGAGATTCCCTTGAGGACCACCTTTTTTGCTCCCAGTTTCGATAGGTCTTTCAAAATAGAGACGATATCTTCTTCTGTATATTCTTTATGGAAGAGATCCTCTCCAAGAAGAAAAGAGGCTTCTGTCAAATTAGGTAGGATTACATCAGAGCCCTTAATGAGCTTATGCATATCAGATGCAAAGGAGGGTGAGATGCCGCTATACATCTTGCCGTCATCTGCCATAGCAGGGTCCACAATAAGTAGCGTGTCGTCTCTTTTGAAGTCTTTGACAAACTCTTTTACATGATCGACGTGGCGCTCTGTTCCTAAGTATCCTGTGTATATGGCATCAAAGGAGAAACCCTGTTTCTTCCATTGAGTAGTAATAGGGGTGAAATCTGAAGAGAGGTCATGGACAAAGAAGTCATCGAAGCCTGTGTGATTGCTCAAAATTGCAGTAGGCAACACTGCAGTATCGATTCCCATGGCACTGAGAATAGGAAGAGCCACAGTAATAGAGCACTTTCCTTTACATGATATATCTTGGATAGTAACTGCTTTTTTCACACTTTGATTTTATATGCCACAAAGTGTGGATTCAAGAGACAAAGTAGATTTCTATTTCCATAAAAGAAAAAAGTAGAATTCGAAATCTATAAAGGCTAGAATAAAGGAGGAGGAAAGCTATGATACCTCAGGCCTGGCTGAATTTTTATTGTGTCATACTTATGGCTATACTGGCTGTTGGTATTTATAGGCGTAGGACAGGAAGAAAATCGAATAAGTTGTTCTTTGCTTTGGTAATTGCTCATGGCTTCACTCTGTTCTTTGATGGTATTTATTGGTGTATTGAAGGCAGATCTAGCTTTTGGCCTATGGCTGTGATCTTTGTATTGATCTACACCTTCTGCCTTTTGATGCTTACTCTCTACCACTACTATCTGAGGGCATTTTGGAAAGAGCACTATGGCATCAGAGAAGAGAACTGGCTCAAATCTTTCCCCATAGCAGTGAACATTGTCTTCAATCTTCTCTGGATCTCAAGTTTCTTCACTCATCTCTTCTTTGTTATGGAGAAGGATGGTAGTTATTATTATACCCGTTACCATATCTTCTCACAGTTCGGTATTCTTTTGATCCTTCTTCCAGATTTATTGGTTCTTATAAAGCATAGGAAGAAAATGGGGGCAAAGAACTGTCTTTTATGGATATTCCTTCCTACCCTGGCTGTTGTAGTGAGACTATTTGACCTTAGGTACAAACTTCCATTTGTATATCCAGTAATAGCCCTATGTATCGTAGGAATATTTACTATCGTAAATGTTGAGATGGATAGAAGTGTAGAGAAGCAACTTTTATCTATCAGGTCTGATATGAGTAAAGTCATGATCAGCCAGATTCAGCCTCACTTTCTATACAACGTCTTAAATTCCATATCTATACTTTGTCATAAGGATCCGGAAAGAGCCTCGGAAGTTACAGATGAGTTTGCCGGGTATCTAAGGTGGAACATAAACTCTGTATTCTCATCTGAGCCTGTATCTATAACGGAGGAGATAAAGCATACAAAGAAGTATCTGCAACTTGAAAAAGAGAGGTTCGGCGATATTTTGAATGTGATATGGAATATTAAAGATGAAAGCTTCTATATTCCACCACTTGTTCTTCAGCCACTTGTGGAGAATGCTGTAAGGCATGGAGTATGTCAGAGAGAAGACGGAGGAACAGTGTGGATTGATATCTACAGTGATGGAACTAACCACTATATAGTCATTACAGATAACGGAGTGGGATTCGACACATCAAAGCAAAATGAAAGCGAAGACAAGCTCCATGTTGGTTTGGCATATGCCAGAGAGCAGATTGTAGGAATATGTGGTGGAGAAATGGACACAGAAAGCACTCCAGGAAGAGGCACCAGAGTCAGGATTTCTCTTCCTAGAGAGAGTAATACTAATTTCTCACTCCATCATGAGAAAAAGAATACAGATTCAAACTGAAGAATAGATGACTTCTCCTGTTTTACAGTGTTGCTTCTTGTATTGAAGTTCTCCTCTTCCCCATCTCTACTTGGCAGGTTGTCCCAAGCTTCAAGGCAGAGGTAAGGATCGTTTCCACTTCTCCATACTACAAGGTTCTTGAAGTGAGTTAGCTTTATCTCGACTTCTCTGTCTTTGCCTTTTACTACAGCTTTCTTTGCGCCCGGTACAATGAGAGTAGTGTTATTTGAGAAGAAAGATAAAGGAAGTGTATCTTTCACTTTCTCTTCTCCCACTCTCTTACCGTTTGCATCAAGGATGATGGCGTCTTCGTCTCCACTATCAATATAGACCAGTGCGTCACTGTCTTTCGTAATAAACCCAGGGTGTATGCCAATGCCGTAAGTCATTTCGCTTTTTCCTGTGTTCTCAACAATCATTCTGGAAGAGAGAGAGTTCCCTTCGACTTTATATTCTACAAAGAACTTAAACTCTCTAGGGTAGACGGTAAGAGTAGAGTCGTCTGATTCTATCATCATCTTTACTCTATCTTCCTCTTTCTCTACAACAGTAAATGTCATATCCCTGGCAAAGCCATGCTGCCCCATGTGATATGTTACGCCATCATATGTGTATTCAAGGTTCCTGAG
>JALFCJ010000134.1 GCA_022771185.1 Spirochaetales bacterium
AGAGAGTGGATAGCCATCAATAATGACAATTCTCTCTTTTGTTGTGAACATACCAGAAAGAGCCTTAGTATCCAGCTTTTCTCCATTACGTCGCTTTTCTTGGACTATCTGGTTCTTAAACAACGTTGAAAGAGCCCTGGCGGTGCCGTCTCCTGTAGTCTCTATTCTTCCAGACATAACCAAAACGCCATCTTTCTCGTCAAAGAGAATACAGGTTCTGGTCATCTCTGAAAGTACAGTCTGAGGGATTTCAAAGCCGATATCCACCAGAGTCTCAGGCGAGAACACATATAGAGAGAATAAAGAAGAAGCCATAGCTGAAGCTGTTTCATCATCAATGTACTTCCATCTATTCTCTATAGTCCTTTCGTAAAGATAATCATAATCTCCCTCAGAGAAAAGGATAAGATTCTTCATTGGAGCATAAATACTCATAGCCCCGCTTTTGTATCTGGTAAGACCATTTTCCTTTACCTTTATGGCACCTGAGAACTTCAATGAGTTATTAATGATAAACGGTGAATACTTTCCTTCTATCGCACCTGAAACCACAAAGGATGAGAGAGGAAGAGGATACGTATCTTCATCTTTGTCCTCTGCAATGAGGGAAAGAGAGATTCTTGATGCTTTTGACGCTATAGGATTTGAGAGGATGGAAGGATCGACTATTTCCTTTCCCTCACCATTCTGGAGTCTCTTAACATCTGCCGTAAGGACGTATTCACCATCTTCACCTAGAGCTTGAAACCAATACTCCGGCTCATAAGGATAGTGGTGGACACAAGACGTGCCCACCAGCATAACGATAATTACCAATAGTACAAAGGCTATCTTCTTCAAATCTTTTCCACCTTGACAAACACTGGTTTTTCAGCGATTTCAGCTTCTTTTCCATTGTTTTCTTTTACTTCAAGAGAAGAACAAAGAGTTTCCTTTGAGATAAAAGCAGAGAATGCGTTTACAGCTTCCTTAAAGTCTTCGTCACCCCAAAGAACAAGAGAAATGTGGTCAGATACATCGAAGCCACTCTCTTTTCTTTCTGTCTGAATCAATCTTACAAGGTCCCTTGCGATTCCTTCCAAGTAGAGTTCTCTTGTCACTTCAGTGTCGAAGCCAACTGTAATTTCACCCTCGTTAAGGACTTTTACGTGCTCCTTCTCTTTTCTCTGGACAACAAGGTCACCTTCTGTGATTGTTATTTCGCCATTTGAGTAGGAAAGAGTCTTATTGTTTCCATCGAGGATAGATGCAATCTCGCCATCGGTGAAATTCTGGATAATAGAAGCCACTTCCTTCATGCTCTTACCAAGCTTGGCACCCAATACCTTGAAGTTTGCCTTAGCAGAATAAGAGACAAGGTCACTTTCATCGGCTCTTACCTTCACATTCTTTACGTTAAGCTCTTCAAGGATGATGTCTTTGTTCTTTTCAAGATTCTCTCTATGCTGATCGTTTCTTGAAACAACAACAAATTCCTTCAAAGGCTGTCTGACCTTCAAGTTTGATGTAGCTCTTAAAGCTCTTCCCATTTCGATGGTCTTCATAATGATTTCCATCTCATCTTCAAGCTTAAAGTCTCTCTCACTTTCATCATACTCTGGGTAGTCTGAGAGGTGTACAGACTCCATGTCACTAGTTGTCTTCAAGTTCTGATAGATAGCTTCTGTAACAAATGGAATCATAGGACAAGCTACTTTAACAACAGTCATTAGAACTCTGTAGAGAGTATCATATGCCTGCTTCTTGTCGCTGTCATTCTCACTTCTCCAGAATCTTCTCCTGCTTCTTCTGATGTACCAGTTGTTAAGGTCATCGATAAAGGAGAGAAGAGCCTGAGTTGCATCCTGGATCTGATAGCTATCGAAGCCAGCTGTAGCCTTCTTCACCAGCTTCTCCAAGTCGCTGATGATCCACTTGTCCAATGGGTTGTTAAGCTCATTGGTTGGTGTTGACGAAGGAACATATCCATCGATATTTGCATATGTGACAAAGAATGAATATGCGTTCCAAAGAGGAATCAAGAGACTCTTGAGGACATCTTTTACAATGTCGTCGCTGAACTTCATGTCATCAGCCTTAACAAGGTTAGAGTTGATGAGAGCGAAACGGAGAGCGTCTGCACCATACTTGGAAACAACTTCCATAGGATCTGTGTAATTGTGCTTACTCTTACTCATTTTTGAGCCATCTTCAGCCAATACGATTCCAGAAACTATACAATGCTCAAAGGCAGGCTTACCAAAGAGGCCGGCAGCAAGAACTGTCAATGAATAGAACCAACCTCTTGTCTGGTCAAGGCCTTCATTAATGAAGTCTGCCGGGAAGATTTTATCCCAATTCTCACTGTTCTCGAACGGGTAGTGCTGCTGAGCATATGGCATTGAACCGGATTCGAACCAACAGTCGAAGATATCAGGGATTCTTCTCATAGTTCCCTTTCCATCCGGGCTTGGCCAAGTGATCTCATCAACAAAGTGCTTGTGGAGATCCTCTACCTTATGGCCACACTTCTCTTCCAGTTCTTTTACACTGCCGATTACTTCGATATAATTTGATCCGTCGCACTTCCAGATTGGGATTGGGTTACCCCAGAATCTATTTCTGCTTATAGCCCAATCACGAGCGCCTTCAAGCCACTTGCCGAAACGGCCATACTTAATATGCTCAGGAACCCATGTAATCTGGTCGTTGCATTCAAGCATTGTCTTCTTGATCTTCTGCACATCAACGAACCAGCAGGACATTGCCTTGTAAATGAGAGGCATACCTGTACGATAGCAGAAAGGATATGAGTGGAGATAATTCTCTCTCTTTACAAGCTTTCCGTTATTCTTTAGCCATTCGATGATGGACTTATCTGCATCTTTTACAAAGACACCCTGCCATTCAGGTACTTCGGATGTAAATCTACACTCTTCGTCTACTGGGCATACTACAGGACACTGAGGAACCTTTGTCTTCATTGTGTTGTAGTCGTCTTCACCGAAGCCAGAAGCTGTATGTACGATACCACAACCATCTTCGACAGTTACATAATCTGCTGTGACAACCTGGAAAGCACCCTTTTCCTTAAGGGAGGCAAAATAAGGGAAGAGAGGCTCATATGTCATGCCTACCAGGTCATTGCCCTTTACTTCTCTAACTATTGTGCAGCCCTTTCCATCTTTCCAATACTTACCTAAGAGGTTCTTTGCCAGGTAATAGTGTGCTCCGTCAGCCTCGTCTTCTACTTCAACGTAATCAATTTCCGGGCCGACAGCGAGGGCAAGGTTTGACGGCAGTGTCCAAGGAGTTGTTGTCCAAGCCAAGAAGTATGAGTTCTCAGTTCCATCAACCTTAAATCTTACAGTTACAGCCTGATCTACTACATCCTTATACCCACCCAAAGACACTTCCATATTTGAAAGAGGAGAAGCAAGCTTTGGAGAATAAGGAAGGACATTATAGCCTTCGTAAATCAAGCCCTTATCATAGAGAGTCTTAAAAACCCACCATACAGACTCCATGTAGTTTTTGTCCATGGTTCTGTAACCATTGTCGAAATCGACCCAACGGCCAGTACGGGTAATAGCCTTCTTCCATTCTGATGTATATCTCAAGACAATAGATCTACACTCTTCGTTGAACTTACCTACGCCATACTCAATGATTCTGCTGTGACCGGAGACGCCGATTGTTTTTTCCATCTCTGCTTCTACAGGAAGTCCATGACAGTCCCAACCAAAACGCCTGATTACTCTATGCCCCTTCATTGATTGATAACGAGGGATAGCGTCTTTTATTGTTCCTGGAAGAATATGGCCGAAGTGAGGAAGGCCTGTTGCAAAAGGAGGCCCGTCATAGAAGACATACTCGTTGTCTGCAGGGCGATTATCAATAGATTTTTTATAGATTTCGTTCTCTTCCCAGAACTTGAGGATCTTCTCCTCCTGGGCTGCGAAATCGACTTTGTTGTTCACAGGTTCAAACATTCTTGTTCTCCTTGCTTTCCTGAAAAAGAGAAATATGGACACTCTTCTAAATGCACAAAGAAGGAGGGGTGTTCCACATCCCTTTTGGCTTATTCTAATGCTTTATTCCATTTAAGGGCAACATCTAGCAAAGAAGAAGGGAGGTTTTGATTCCTCCCGTCTTATCATTTCTTTATTAACCTATACTCTGTCCAGCTTACGTACTCATTCTTATCGTCAAGCCAGAAACCTCTATAGTCCGGTCGATTCGGAAAATCAGGATAATACTCAGTCTCCATACAGAATCCTGTGAAAGGAGAAAGAGCCGTACCATTCTTTCCCTTCTCCTTTCTATTTAGGAACTCTCCTGTATAAAGTTGCATGCCAGGAAGGGATGTAGTCATTTCAAGAGCATACTCATTATTCTCAACTCTTACTTTTCCACCTTCTTTTATTACAAAACAATGGTCATATGCTCCGTTTCGTCTTTCTCGCAATGCCTTTGGAGACCTAAAGTCAAAGTCGGTGGACTCAACGCTCTTTATTTCTGTAGGAATAAGAGTGTTGTCTACAGCCAGGTACTCGTCAGCATCCATAGTCACTACAGTGTCTCTTATGTCCCCGGATCCAGAGAGGTTAAAGAAAGCATGGTTTGTAGGATTTACAGGGCATTTTTTGTCTCCTTTTATCGAATACTCCAGTCTCAATACTCCACAAGAAGACAATGAATACTTTACACATGCTTCCTGATTTCCAGGGTATCCAGAGGATTCAGGAGAAGAGAGGGTGAGAGTGACACTACTATCTGTTGTCTCTTTTACGTTCCAAACCTTCCAACCATAGTTTCTGCTACCCGAATGGAGATGATTCTTTCCATCGTTCTTCTCAACTCTATGCTCTCCGTTTTCATCGCTGTATAAAGCGTCACATATTCTATTGGCATATGGCCCTACAATTTGCCCTAGATATGAATCTGATTCTATGTTGTCTTCAACATTCCCAAAACCTAGGACGACATCGTGGCCATCTACGCTAAAGGAATAGAGAATAGCTCCCTGATCCAAAATAAGCGCCTCATAACTTCCGTTTTTTATCTTTATTTCTCTCATTTTTACCTCTTAACTAAATATAGGTGCCATAACAGAAGAGTATTTCTTCCACTTCTCATAGCAGACTTTATATTTCTCATGGTTCTCCATATTTGGATATGCCTTCTTTTCTTCATCAAAAACAAGGTGCTCTTCCGCAGTTTCTACAACACTTCGTCCTTCCGCCACAGCAAGAGCCTCCAAAGCGGCTCCAAAAGCAGCAGCTTCCTCAACAAGAGGGCACCTTATTTCAAGTCCTGTGATATCAGAAATCATCTGCCTCCAGAATTCGCTCTTGGAGCCGCCTCCTGTGAGGGAAGCTCTCTTTGGTATAAATGAAAGCTCTTTGAATGCTTCAAGGCCCAACAGAAATTCAAAGCTTACACCCTCGAGAGCAGATCGGGCGATGTTTTCTTTTTTCACATTGGTCATATTCATTCCACCCAGCACAGCCTCCCCATTCGGGTAGTCTGGGATTCTCTCTCCATTAAAGAAGGGAAGAAGAACCAGCCCCTCTGAGCCAAGAGGCGCCTTGGAAGCAAGAGCAACAAACTCTTTTACATCCACGCCCATTTCTTTTCTAAGAACTTCTTCCGCCACTGTACAGTTCATGGTACATAGAAGTGGAAGATATGTAGAATGAGAAGAAGAGAAGGAAGCCAATCTACACTTTTCGTCAATAAGCGGAGTAGAAGATGAAGCAAAGAGCGTGCCACTGGTACCGAGGCTGATAGTAATTTCACCATCTCTCAGAGCTCCTGTTCCAATTGCGCTCATCATATTGTCTCCACCGCCAGATACAACAGCTGTACCCTCGCTTATACCGAGCATAGCTGATACATCGCTTTTTACTTCCCCGATAATCGAAGGAGACTGGAGAATAGGAGGAAGTTTAGAAAGGAGGGTTGGGGATATAAGGGAAACAAGGTCCTCGCACCATTCTCCTGTCCTTATATCCATAAGAGCTGTACCAGAGGCATCTCCTCTTTCCATAATAACTTTTCCAGTAAGGAAATAGTTAATATAGTCGTGTATTAGAAGCATGTGGGCTGTCTTATCGTAGACTTCAGGGTGTTTGTTCTTCAGAAAGAGTATCTTGGAGGCAGTGTAGCCGGGAAGAATAGGGTTACCTGCCATCTTTATGACATTCTCCCTTCCTCCTGCCTTCTCTTCTATTTCCTTGCACTCATCAAGAGTAGAGGTGTCACACCAGAGTTTTACATTCCATAATACTTCTCCGTCAGAAGATATGGGAACCAAGCCATGCTGCTGTCCAGATACTCCGAGAGCCTTGATTTCTCTTTTTAGTTTCCCATCTACTCTATCGAAGCATGACTTGATTGCATCGATGTACCACTCTGCCTTCTGTTCTCTTGTTCCGTCAGAATAAGATATTAACTCCAACGGAGAGGAAACAAGAGCCTTGATTTCTTTTTCAGAGCTATCATAAATCAGTACTTTTACTGACTGGGTCCCTACGTCGATTCCTCCTACAAGCATATTTCTTCTCCTATGTTTTCTTTAATCTTCACGATATTTCTTGCGATAAATGATTCCGGTTTTTCATGTGATATCAAGTAGTCTGACATCTTCATCACTGCGTTATACCCCTGAAGAAAAGGCTCCTGGGAAACTGTCCATTTTATTCTCCCGCTATTTACCAATCGACATACATCTTCTGTATCGTCGGAAGAGAATACCAACATTTCTCTTTCTCCAATGGCTCTCATGGCACCTTTAACACCCGATGTAGATATAAAGATTGTGTTTATGTCACTGTTTTCGGAGAGAGCCTTTGAAGTCAAAAACTCAGTGGTTTCGTCGTCATCATTTGTCTCAACGTCTTTTTGTATTGTGTAATTCACACCTCTTTTATCCAGCGCTTCTATAAAGCCATCCAAGATCTCTTTATGACCCTTCATAGCCTCAGATCCTCTTAAAAAGAGTATATTCGGCTGAAACGAAGATGAAACCAATGCCAGGAGACCGGCGTTGATCATTCCTTTTTTTCTGTAATCAGGACCACTATAGAAAAGGCATTTATCGGAAGAGAGCCCGCTGTTTACAGAACCGAAGGGGCACATTGATTCTTCTACGGTCTTTACAACCAGTGGTGTGTCAGGAACAGTAAGAAGGAGAGAGTCCACGCCTTCGTCTATAGTTTCATTCAGGACTTTAAGCGTATCCCTCTCTTCATATCCCGTATAGTGATGAAAAGTGAGATAAAGACCAGATTTATCTGAGGCCTCCTCCATTCCCCTTTTGATATCGCAAAAGAATGGGTTTGAAAGAGAAGGCATAACAACACCTGTCTTATGGCTCTTTTTTGAGGCAGCAAGAGTCTGCCCCGCCCTATTGGGACGGTAGGAGAGAGATTCAATTATCCTATTGACCCTCTCCTCTACGTCTTTGTCTACCCTGCCCCTTTTATGGATGACTCTATCGACAGTCCCTCTTGAGACGCCGGCTTTCTCTGCTATCTCTTTGATAGTGGCCATCAGAAAGGACATTCCTCAGGATAAAGATCACCCTTCTTGTGGTTATATGAAACATCCTTTATTCCAAAATAATCCAATACACCATAGAAAGCCTTGCCGATATGAGCGAAGGCCACTGCCGCGTGGTGTGGGAAGTGTTTTCTAATAAGAACATTTCTATAGAAGCGCCCCATCTCTTCTATTGCAATTACGCCGATTCCTCCAAAGCTTCTTGTCTTGACGTCCAAGACTTCACCCTGAGCGCAGTATGCTTCCAAAGATCCATCGGCATTTCCATGGAGACGATATAATGTGACATCGCCACTCTTGATGTCGCCTTCAAGTGTTCCACGGGTAAAGTCAGGCTCTCCACCCTTCTCCAGAAGTCTATTTTGTATGATCTGGTAGTTAACTTCTCCGCAGGAGAGACAGGAGAGTGGAGTGTTCCCACAGTGGAACCCCATGAACACATCTCTCTCACCATAACTTGTCTTATCTTTGATTTCACTCTCATACATATCTCTTGGAACTGTATTGTTGATATCAAGGAGAGTAACAGGACTATTTGTAATACAAGCTCCGATGTACTCGGAGAGAGCTCCATAGATATCGACTTCACAAGATACTGGTATTCCACGGGAAGCGAGACGTGAGTTTACATAGCAAGGTTCGAAACCGAAGGCCTCAGGGAAGGCGGGCCAACACTTATCTGCGAAAGCTACATATTCTCTTGATCCCTTATGTGTCTCAGCCCAATCGAGGAGTGTAAGCTCAAACTGTGCCATACGAGGCAATAGATCAGGATACTTGTTTCCCTTGACTCCCAACTCTTCTGCCATTGAAGCTATAATGTCATCGATTCTCTTGTCTCCACTGTGTTCTTTATATGAAACAAGAAGGTCCAACTCGCTGTTTTCTTCTATCTCTACTCCTATGTCATAGAGACCCTTTATAGGTGCGTTACATGCAAAGAAATCCTGAGGACGAGGACCAAATGTAATGATTTTAAGTTTCTTGAGGCCGATGATAGCTCTTGCAATAGGAATAAAAGAGATAATCATATCGGCAACTTCATCTGCCCTTCCAACAGGGTCAGCTGGTATATATGCCTTTATTCCTCTCAAGTTAAGGTTATAAGAAAGGTTTAGGACTCCACAATATGCGTCGCCTCTCCCATTAATAAGATTGTTCCCCGTCTCTTCGGCAGCAGCAGCATACATGACAGGGCCATCGAAGAACTTGGCGATTAATGTCTCAGGTGTTTCAGGGCCGAAGTTCCCCAGGTATACACAAAGAGCATTGCATCCCTTTCCTTTTGCTTCCTCTACAGCCTTTACAGCATCAAGTTCGTTCTCGACTACTATAGAGATCTCTTCAATCTCAAGCCCCTTTTTTCTTACTTCTTCAACTACTCTCTCTCTTCTACTCTGAGATAGTGTCCTAATAAAGCAGTCTCTACTTACAGCTATAATTCCAATCTTTACATCAGGGATGTTCTTCATAGTATTCTCCTTTTGCGTGCCCGCACACACATTAATTATAACTTGGTTTTGAAACTTTTCAAGAAAATTGATTATCACTTTTTTCTTTGATAGACTCTAAGCATGCAAATGGAAATGTCAGAAACGCTGAAGACTCTTTCATCTATATTTAAGTCCCATGGTTATTCTCTTTATCTGGTGGGTGGAGCTGTAAGAGATTATCTATTGTCCAAACCAAGCCACGACTTTGATTTTACTACAGACGCCAGACCTGAAGAGATAAAGTGCATGTTCCGTCATACAATCGATACAGGCATAAAGCATGGGACAGTAACTGTACTTTTTAAAGGCGGAAGCTACGAGATTACAACATTTCGTACTGAAGGCGACTACTCTGATTCCAGGCATCCTGATTCCGTAACCTTTGTACGATCATTATCAGAGGACTTAAAGCGACGTGATTTCACCATAAACGCTTTTGCTTGTGACTTATCCAGTGGAGAGATAATTGACCAGCATGGTGGCTTTGATGACCTAAAGAACGGAGTGATCAGGGCTATCGGGGATCCAAACCAGCGTTTTAAAGAAGACGCTTTAAGGATTATGAGGGCTGCTCGTTTCTCATCAAAACTTGGTTTTGAAATTGAAGAAGAGACGAAGAAGGCAATGAAGGCTCTATCCCCTACCATTACTAAAGTATCGGAAGAAAGAATAAGAGAAGAGTTATTCCGCCTTATTGATTCTCCATTTCCCAGACTGGGAATAAAAACAATGGATGAGACAGGACTATTAGAGATTATTCTTCCAGAGCTTTATGACTGCAAGTCTATTGAAGGAGAAGGTTACCATAGAGAAAACTTATTGGAACACCAGATTCTTGCCCTAGAAGAAGCTGAGAGGCTCTGCGCTCCCCTCACTGTTAAAATCTCTGCACTTTTGCACGATATAGGGAAAGTAAAGGCTGAAAGAAAAATTGGAGATAAATCAACTTACTACTCACACGAAATTATCGGATCAGAAATGGCCTCAAACATTATGTCGAGGCTGAAATCTTCAAATAAAGACAGAGATGAAGTTGCCCTTCTCATTAGAGAGCATATGATTCAATACACTTCTTCCTGGACTGACGCAGCTGTAAGAAGATTGATCGTAAGGGTTGGTAAAGATAACTTAGATAACCTATTTCTCCTACGAGAATGTGACCGTAAGGCCACACTTGCCCTTCCCGAT
>JALFCJ010000150.1 GCA_022771185.1 Spirochaetales bacterium
CGTCTAAGATCAAAGATGGAAAGATTACTGTAGAAGACATACAGGACAGTGTAGAGAGTGTCCTCTCTCAAGCTGGATATCAGGATGTTGCAAAGTCTTATATCCTCTACAGAAAGCAGAGAGAAAAAATCAGGAATATGAAGTCTGCCACTCTCGATTACAAGAGCGTAGTGGATAACTATCTTAAGCTCAGTGACTGGAGAGTAAAAGAAAACAGTACTGTCACATACTCTGTCGGCGGGCTTATTCTCTCTAACTCCGGAGCCATCACTGCAAACTATTGGCTCAGTGAAATCTATGATGAAGAGATTGCAAATGCTCATAGAAACTGTGATTTCCATATTCATGATCTCTCAATGCTTACTGGATATTGTGCAGGATGGTCTCTGAAGCAACTTATTCAGGAAGGACTTGGAGGGCTTCCTGGAAAGATTACTTCTGCGCCTGCAAAGCATCTTGCTACTCTATGTAACCAAATGGTGAATTTCTTGGGAATCCTTCAGAACGAGTGGGCTGGTGCTCAGGCTTTCTCTTCCTTCGATACATATCTTGCTCCATTTGTAAAGGTTGATAACCTTACATATGATCAGACAAAGAAGTGCATCGAATCTTTCATCTATGGTGTAAACACTCCGTCCAGATGGGGTACACAGGCTCCATTCTCAAACATTACTCTGGACTGGGTATGTCCAAATGATCTAAAGAATGTTCCGGCTATTGTCGGAGGAAAGGATATGGATTTCACTTATGGCGACTGCCAGAAGGAAATCGATATGATCAACAAGGCTTTTATCGAAGTCATGATTGATGGAGACGCAAACGGAAGAGGCTTCCAGTATCCTATTCCTACTTACTCAATTACAAAGGATTTCGATTGGTCAGACACTGAGAATAACAGACTTTTATTTACAATGACAGCTAAATATGGAACACCATATTTCTCTAACTACATCAATTCAGATATGAACCCGAGTGATGTAAGAAGTATGTGCTGCAGGCTTCGCTTGGATTTAAGAGAACTCAGAAGAAAGACAGGCGGTTTCTTCGGTAGTGGGGAAAGTACAGGAAGTGTAGGTGTAGTTACTATCAATCTTCCTCGTCTTGCATATCTCTCCAAGGATAAGGAAGACTTCTATAAGAGGCTAGACAGGCTGATGGACATTGCCGCCAGATCTTTGAAAGTAAAGAGAACTGTCATTACAAAATTCCTTGATGAAGGCCTCTACCCATATACAAAGAGATACCTTGGCTCCTTCGATAATCACTTCTCAACAATCGGACTGGTGGGTATGAACGAAGCTTGTCTCAACGCAAACTGGCTTGAGTGTAACATTGCTGATCCTAAAGGACAGGATTTTGCAGTAGAGTGTCTCAACCACATGAGAAACAGACTCTCCGATTATCAGGAAGAGTATGGTGACTTGTATAACTTGGAAGCTACCCCTGCTGAATCCACTGCATATAGATTTGCCCGCCATGACGTGCAGGAGTTCCCTTCAATCATTACAGCATCCTCCGATGACAAGAGACCTTATTATACTAACTCTTCTCATCTTCCTGTTGGATATACAGATGACATTTTTGAGGCATTGGATATTCAGGATAAGCTCCAGACTCTCTATACTTCAGGTACTGTATTCCACGCATTCCTTGGAGAAAAGCTTCCTGATTGGAAAGCTGCAGCTACTCTTGTGAGAAAGATCGCTGAAAACTATGAGATTCCTTACTACACGATGAGCCCTACATATTCAGTATGCTCGGAGCATGGATATCTGGCTGGAGAAGTTTGGGAATGTCCTGTCTGTCATAAAAAGACAGAAGTATACTCAAGAATCACCGGCTACTATCGCCCTGTCCAGAACTGGAATGCAGGTAAGGCTGAAGAGTTTGAAGAGAGAAAGGAATATGATATTCCTAATTCCCGCTTGAAGAGAAATGGACTTTCAAAGGCCAAGGAAGACTATGATGTGTTCCATCCTGAAGCAGAGGGTGGTGAGAATGGAATCCTTCTCTTTACTACAAAGACTTGTCCGAACTGCAGACTTGCAAAAGCTAGCCTGGATAAAGCAGGACTAAAGTATCAGATCATCGATGCTGAAGAGAACCCGGAGCTCTGTAAGAAGTATAAAGTAATGCAGGCCCCGACACTTGTAGCTTTCACTGATGGTGTCGCTACAACAGTATCCAATGCATCTCAGATAAGAGCTTTTGCTGAAAGCGCTGTGTAATGCTAATTAACCAAAAGAAACAGGCGGTCGTAAAAGGCCGCCTGTCCTAATAGATTAAAAATAGTCAAGAATCCAATGCATTACTCAGGAACTCAGTAATCATCTCTTTTTCTTCATTCCAAGCATTTTCATCTTCAGTTCCTACACCTAAAAACTCCAGTTTCATCTTTAAGTAATCTGCCATCATCTTAAATGCATCATTTAGTGTGGAATATTCTTTGTCTCCTGTTTTCTCTGCTCCATTGACAACGACAATCAGTTTTTTGCCTTCCAGTTCTTCTCTTTCCAAGGAGTAGAGCCTATCAATGAAAAGCTTTGCCTGGGCTGAAACCTGCCACCAATATACTGGTGAAATAATGGCGATGGTATCGCATTCCCTTATATCTTTATATATTGGCGTCATGTCATCTCTCTGAATGCATTCTCCAATGTTAATTTCTTTGCAATACTCGCAAGCATGACACGGACCAATCTTCTTCTCTCTAAGGTTTACCAGCTTTCCTTCACTTAGTGAATGAAGAATATCTCCAATTCTATCCGAGTACATTCCTTCTCTTGGACTACCAGTAACAATTAGTGTTGACATGTCTACCTCCTCTATCAATATAAGACGAAAAAACAAAGAGTCAAAAGTAAAATAGCTGGTAAAAAGAAGGAAAAGAGTATTAGATAAAATATTTCTTTTAGTTGAAAGAAAATAAATAAAAATATAAAAAAATTTAAAAAATATTCAAAAAACCTCTTCACATTTAGGATGGAATTGTGTAAGGTATGTGAGTCGTCGGAAGATGACGCCTGAAGCTCCGGGTTGAGCGGAAGGGTATTGACAGCGACGCCCGAAAGGGTGTAGAGTCAAGGGGCTTGCCAAGTGCAGGTCGATTTTTACAGGACAAGCGAAGGGAAAGAGGGAAAAGAAATAGGAGCAAGGAAGCTCCTGTCAATTCGAGAACTGAACAAAGGCAGAAGAGAAATGAATAAGCCGAGTTCGTTTCAGATGAAAGGCAGAATCGAATGAAAAGCTGCCTGC
>JALFCJ010000250.1 GCA_022771185.1 Spirochaetales bacterium
GTAGCCACTATAACCACCATAGTAATATTTATCTGATTTCTTTTGCTTCTTTCTCGTCAGAACAAAACCCAAGACTTTTCCATTAATCTTCTTGATCATTGAAACCGAGTTGTTAAGAATCTTTTTATTAGTCATCTCAGCTCTTACAACTATCACATATCCATCGATATAAGGAGAAAGCACCAACATATCTGAGACAAGACAGAGAGGTGTTCCGTCGATAATTATGTAATCGTATTCTTTCTTCACTTCTTCTAGAATCTTAACCATTCTTTCAGAAGCAAGAAGTTCCGAAGGGTTTGGTGGAACTTTACCTGCGAAAATAATATCCAGATTCGGGTGGTCATTATCTTTTTTTATTAGTGTCTTGTAATCTTCGCATCCATCAATCCCTGCCAAGATATCAGAAAGGCCTTCCTTACCCTTAGTAGACAGGCTCTCCTGGAGATGAGATGCTCTTAAATCTGCATCCAACAACAATACTCTTGAGGAACCATCAGCAATTACTGAAGAAAGGTTATAAGAAACACTACTCTTTCCTTCATGGGCTACGCTACTTGTTACACAGATCACCTTACAGCCATCATGCGGAGACAAGAACTGTATATTTGCTCTTAAGAGTCTATACGCTTCTCTTACGCTAAAAGGAGTGCTTTCGTCTATTATATTGATTACATCTGCTTCTTCTTTCATATCTCAGTCCTCATCCTCAAAATCATCGTCATCCCATTTAATCTCTTTCTTGGACTTTTTTTCGGTCTTGACTTCTTCAGTCTTAACTCTATTACTTTGATGTGCTGCTGATTTCACTCCTCCAGCCTTACGCTTTTCAGATTTGAAATCAGGTATAACACCGATTACAGAGATATCTGGGAACTCATCAGCCAAATCTTCTTCTGTATGGATGACATTGTCAAAAAGAGCCATGACTACGATTATTGCAGCTGTCAAAACACCACCTACTAATCCCCCAAGAACAGTATTCTTTATTACAGAAGGTGAACTTGGAGCTGTAGGGATACTTGCTTTATCGATAATCTCGACTGCACCTGCCTTGACTACTCTAATAATCTCATCCGGCAGGAAGTAAAGAATTGCGTCGTTGATAAACTTGGCTTCATATGGATCGTGGGCTGTTACAGTGACAGAGAAAGACTCTGTATTATTGATGGAGCCTGCACTGATCATATCTCTTAGCTGTTTTGTTGTATAAGGTTCAGTTCCAAGATACTCGAATCCTTCTTTACCTTGATACTCGGAAATAGTATCCACAACCTGTCCCAATACAGAATCGGACTGTAATACTACTATATATGTATTGACCAAAACCTTTGACGTAGAGATATCTGACGATGAAACAGCGCCAGAGGAGCCGAAATCAGATTTGTTAAATACATAGAGCTTACTTGTAGCCTGATATTCAGGCTGAATCATTGTCTTCGTGTAAACAAATGCAACTGCTGCAAATAAGACAGCCACGATTATTAATAGCCATACCTTATTAAGGAGCACCTTAAACAGTTTTAACAAATCAATGGTATCTTCTTGTTTTTGTTCCATTACTGTCCCCCGTAATATAACAAATTATATTGACAGAGACCTATGGTGTCTACATAGGAGTTCCTATTCCTATCCCCATCGTGTTCAACAATTAATGCATTTAGCTTCAATTATTTTCAAAATCTCTATTGACTCTACCCTTTTCTTTTGTTTATAGTCTTCTTGTTGTGGCAAGGTAGCTCAGTTGGTAGAGCAACCGGCTCATATCCGGTCGGTCACAGGTCCGAGTCCTGTCCTTGCTATAGAATCAGAACCTACGAAAGTGGGTTCTTTTTCTTTTTATAAACATTATAATTAACAACATCTTCCAACTAAAATTCCAATAAATTCTTTTGCTACAAGACAAAGTGTATGATAATCTTTTTCTAGGAGAAAAGAATTATGAGAAAACTACTTATTCCATTAGTAATAGTTTTAACGCTTATTACTGTAGCATGTGCAGTAGCTGATCCAAATGATATACCTGTAGAAAACGAAGAACTGACAATTAAGCTTGACATCTCAAAAGAAATCAACGAGGAAGAAATAACAGTAAATGTAGCTCTTCGTGTTGATGATTCTTTTAGTATCAATGTTCCTCTTACCCGAGAAGAAAGTTCTAAAACATATCCGGCAGCCATTACAACATATAATGTAATGGTACAGGAGAGTGGATCCTATGATTATGAATATCCTGACTCTATCACGATAAAAGCTGGAGAAGAGAATATTTTAACAATTAAAGTTCTACCAAAATCTCCTGGTAAGGACAATCCTGAAAAACCTATTGAACCTGACAATCCAGAACAACCAGGAGAGATTGAAGTTCCAGGAAAAAACACAGGAAATCTTCTTATTGATTATTGTAATGTATATGGTGTGCCAATGCATTATGAAATATATACTTATCTTGGCAATACTCTGGTAGAAAGTAAAGATATTGAAGGCGATTATTCTATTGAACTTGATCCAGGTACATATACAATAAAAGCACGATTCACAGAAGAACATTCAGATTTTTCTCTTTGGGAAATCACCCGAAATGGAGATTCAAGCGATGTTAAAGATTCCAATTTTATGGTTGAAATAAAAAAAGGAGAGAATCAATTAATAGGATTCTACATCAAAGATAACAAAGTAGGTGCAAGAGAATATTCTCAAGTAGTCATAAATACCCTTTACGGAAAGGAATTACTTAGTCCACAAAATGCATACGACCATGACGTTTCAGTAGATTACACAATTAGATATGCAACTGGTTTACCTTTGATGAAAAAAGGCACGACATACGTAGACTACAACGTTGTACTAGAATATGACTTTGTTGAAATGAAAGCCGAATTTAACATCATTGCGAAAGATAGAATTTCTGGAGAGGATGTAAGTAATCACTATCTAATTGTGCCTTATTGGATCTACACTAATACAGATAAATTACAAGGAATGACAGAAACAAAACACATTAATATTTATCGAGGCGATGTTGTTGAGTTTAATATAGAAGAAGAATTAAAAGAAAACCAAAGTATCATTATATACTGTGAACAATTCTATCAAAAATCTAGTTATTCAATAGATGGCAAACTACAAATTGCTTACGATATTCCTTTTGATATCTCTTGCAGTATTATTACAACCGATGAGAAAGGAAACGAAACAAGCAGTTATTATTGTAAGTATGAAAACTTAGTTTTCTCTGAAGGAGACAGCACAACTATTACACTCAAAAGAAACTGTTAAACAACATATGAAAAAGCTCTTTTGCCTCGGTGTTCCGAGGCATTTTTCAGTATTTATACAGCCATTACAAAAAAGGAGAGCAACGTTCTTTATGTATTCACTCTCCCCTTTTTTATTAGTTTTAGATTTTATCTCACTCTCCTACTTTTATTGCTTTATATAGAGATGCCTTTGTCAGTTCTCTATATGGGCCTACATAGAATATTGTTACGATACCGCCTGTCATTGCCCCCAAGAAATCCCAGAATATGAAGCTGAGATCGAGGATAAATGCTCTCCATTTATTACCCTTCATCATTTCTTTACTTATACTGAATGCTTCTTTTCTGTCGATGTCAGGGTTATCAGCAAGAATATAAGGAATCATAGAGTATTCGTACATCTTTACAATCCCCGGGACTATAAACAGAAGAGACCACAGGATAGTATAAATCTCCATAAGAAGTATGGTACCTACGTTCCTCTTATAATTGACATCAAAACCATATCCCATGTCAGAGATATTGCCTTGATCTTCTATTGCTCTCAATTTGAATCTAGAAACACCTACAATAAATGGATTGGCAATTAAAGCGAAAGAAAACAATGTAAGAAGTGCAAATAGTATTACTACAAAAATAAGCACTACCAAAACCACAATTGGAATTGATTCTATTGCGATACCGAAGAATTCAGAATCCGAGTCATTCAATCTTGAAGTAAAAACACCTGCTCCAGATATAAACAAGGCATAGACGGCACAAACAAATACAGATTTCCAATAGTTTCGTTTTAACGATTCTTTTGATTCTATTTTAAGTTCTTTTCGAGTTTTCATTTCTTTTCTCCTTATAGAAATTATAATCTCGCTTTAATAAGTTCCAAATCAAACTCAATATAATAGTACACCAGTTTTGAAAGAACACAATTTCAAAGCACATTATCCATAGCATTATCTTCTTTGAGCAGGAGTGAATTTTGGAAAGTTGTGACAAACATATCAAACTAAGAGAATGTTTTCATAGTAACACTTATTATAGAAAACAAATCTTTTGCTTCTTTTTCTTTTCCCATAAGAATAATTTACCTATAAAATATTGAAGCAAGGAGATACCTATGGATTATCTTGCAAAAGTAAACTCTACTCCACTCTACTTTGTTGTAGGCGCAGTTCTATTGTTTGTAGCATGTGGTTGTTTATGGTTCATCGTTCGTTCTTACAAAGCTGGAATCAAGATCGGAATGAAGAAAGAAGTATTAAAGAAGGCTATCACTTCATCGGCATTCTTTACTGTTCTTCCTGCTGTTTCAATTCTATTGGGAGTCATAGCACTCTCTGGTTCTCTTGGAGTCCCAACAGCATGGATGAGACTGAGCGTTGTAGGAAACCTATCATACGAAGCTATTGCAGCTGAGTCAGCAGCACAGGCAATGGGTGCTACACTGGATTCTTCAATTCTTACTCCAGATAACTTAGTTACAATCATCGCTGTTATGACCACAGGTATCTGCTGGGGAATTCTATGCACTATCTTTCTCTGCAAGAAGTACTCAACAAAGTGCCAGAAAATGCTCTCAAAGGGTAGCGGTACAGGAAAAAAGAGCTTTGCAGACTGGGCTATGGTTGCAATGTTCATTGGTTTCTGCGGCACATTTATAGGTGCATATACTGCCCAAGCAATAAGGGGCACTTGGGTACCACTTTTTACAGCTCTCATTGCAGCAGTGGTCATGAAGCTCTGTGAATTCCTATCACAGAAGAAAAACGTTAAGTGGCTTGATAACTTCGCACTTGCCCTTTCGATGTTAGTAGCTATGGCATCAAGTGTAATCGTATCACTATAAGGAGGAAGACAATGGAAAACTTTGATTATTCTGAATATGAAAAAAGCTTACATAGAGATGGAAGAATTATGAATGCCATCGGCATTGCACTACTCTTCTCTATCCCGTTCATCTTCTCCCTTATTCTTGGAGCACACATTGAATGGAAGGGATATTTATCAGGAGTGTTGAGACTAAGCGCCTCTTATCTTCCTATCTGCGCTGTAGAATTCTTGATCTATGTCCCGATCCTTGGAGCCGGAGCATCATATCTATCATTTATTACAGGTAACATCATCAACATGAAGCTACCTTGTGCCTATAACTCCAGGGAGATAGCAGGAACAGAGGCTGGTACTCCAGAGGATGGAATAATTACAACACTGAGTGTGGCTGTATCTTCTCTTGTGACAATGCTTGTAATATTCATCGGAGTATTGTTGTTGATTCCTCTTACTCCAATATTGCAGAACCAAACTCTTAAGCCAGCCTTCGACAATCTTCTTCCTGCACTATTCGGAGCTCTCGCAGCCCAATACTTTACAAAGAGCTGGAAGATAACAGCTGTCCCACTATGCTTGATGACAGTTCTCTGTATTGTTATTCCATCTCTTGTAAAACAGACTACAATAATGATGATAGTAGTAGGAGCAATGGCAATAGGAATCGCATTCATCCTATACAAAAAAGGAATGCTGGAGGAGAAAGAAAAGAAATGAAAGATCAAATGATCTATGCAGAAAAACTATCCAGAATGGTTCAGTGTGAGACTATCAGCGTACCTGATGTTCCAAATACTGAGAAGTTCGATAAATTCCATAAACTACTTGAAGAGTTGTTCCCATTGGTCTTCTCAAAAGGAGAAGTCCACTATATAGACTCTTCTATCCTTATTAAATGGAAAGGAAAAGGGAAAGCAGAACCAATACTGTTGATGTCCCACCAAGATGTAGTACCAGCTGAAGGAGAATGGAAATATCCTCCGTTCTCAGGAGAAATCAAGGAAGATAGAGTCTGGGGACGAGGAACAGTAGACACCAAAGGCTCGTTGATGTGTATCTTCCAAAGCATAGAAGAGCTGATGGAAGAAGAATATATTCCTGAGGGAGATGTATATATTGCATCCTCTTCAACAGAGGAAGTAGCTGGTTCCGGTGCCCCTAAGACTGTTGAGTGGCTGAAAGAGCACAATGTAAGACTCCAGTTTTTAATGGATGAAGGCGGCATGATCGTGGATGAGCCTATGGCAGGAGTCAAAGGTAGATATGCCATGATCGGAACCATGGAGAAAGGGACAGGAAACATAAAAGTAACAGCACGCTCCAAGGGCGGACACGCTTCTGCACCTGAGAAGAATACTCCTATAGCAAGGCTATCTGCTTTTATCACTGATATAGAGACTAAGAATCCTAATAAATTGGAGTTTACTCCGACGGTACTTGAGATGTTCAAGCGCCTTGGCCCACAGGCAAAAGGTGTACTTGGCTTTGCCATGAGACACGCAAAGCTTTTATCCCCGATACTAAAGAAAGTATTACCTGCTGTAAGCGCCAAGGGAGCTGCAATGCTTAGGACTACTATGGCATGGACAATGTACTCAGGTTCCAGTGCAAGGAATGTCCTTCCGGAGAACGCTTGGGTCAATATCAACACAAGATTCATCATCCACCAAGGAATCGAGGACACCAAGAAGATCCTACAACCATATTTGGAGAAATATGACCTTGAAGCTGAGTATATAAACTGTCATGAACCACAGACTCCTGTAGACCATAACGGCAAGGCATTCAAGACAGTTGAAGAAGTAGTAAGAGAAGTATACCCAGGAGTCATTCCTTCTCCATATGTCATGACTGGAGGAACAGACGCTTACTACTACGCTCCCGTTACGGACAATGCCATCAGATTCGCTCCTATATATATAGATTCTCAGCAGCTGGGATCAATACATGCAAAAGACGAGAATATGTTTGTCTCGTCTCTTCCAAAAGCCATAGAATTCTATAAAGCGATTATCAAAAAGATGTAAGCTAAAGCCCCATCAAAAACGGTGGGGCTCTTTAATTAGAATAGGTGTGTTCCAACCTTCATTGCTTCCAAGTGTGCTTCTTCAGGCCATACTGAAGCCTGGACTTCTCCGATATGGGCTTTATGTAGAAGGAACATACAAAGTCTAGACTGCCCGATACCGCCACCAATAGTCTGAGGAAAATCACCATTTAGAAGTCTCTTATGCCAATAGAGATCTTTTCTCTCTTCGCATCCTCTGATCTCAAGCTGTCTAAGGAGTGTTTCTCTATCGACTCTGATTCCCATACTTGAAAGCTCAAGATTCTTCTGTCTTACTTTGTCCCAAACGATGATATCGCCATTAAGACCATGGAAACCATCTGGAGTAGGAGTTGACCAGTCGTCATAGTCAGGAGCACGTCCAGAATGAGGAGGATTGCCATAACCGATACCAATCAAGAATACTGCTCCATACTTCTTTGCCAGTTCATATTCTCTCTCATCTGGAGTTTTATCAGGCCACATCTGTGCTGCTTCTTCTGTATGAACGAATGTAATCTCTTCCGGTAGATAATCTTCCAAAACAGGATAGAGTTCAGAGAGATTGAAAGCTGTACGCTTGATGGCACCATAGATTGTGGTTACAGTTTTCTTCAAGAAAGAAAG
>JALFCJ010000190.1 GCA_022771185.1 Spirochaetales bacterium
GAAAGAAAAAGCATACGTCAGCGACACTTATGCCTACTTTTCTCTTGTTGCTTGGAAAGGAAAGTGTGAGGGTGTGAATATCGAGAATGCGTTGTATCCGCTTTCTTCTGCAGTGATAGAGCCTGAGTATCAATATGGGATAAGTAACGAGCCTCTAAAGGGTGGAAGTCGTGTATGGGTGGAGAAGGGGTCCCTTCTCCTTATTAAAGATTGGCGAAGAGAAAAGTAGGGATAGATATGGGAAAATTATACTTCGTAAGACATGGGGAAAGTGAATGGAATACCATTGGTCGTATTTGCGGCGCAACTGATATTCCTTTGACTGACAGGGGAAGAGAGATGGCCAGGGAGACAGCAGCCAAAATAATCGAAGAAGGAATCAAAATCGATAGAATAATCTCTTCCCCGCTCTCAAGGGCTTATGAGACAGCAACCATAATTGCTTCTGAGCTGGGTCTCACTGTCAAGAAAGACGATCGGATCAAGGAACATAACTTTGGTGTTTGGGAAGGTGTATGCGGAAAAGGTAACAAGGAGTTTCAAGAGGCGAAGAGAATGTTCTGTTCCTCTTACTCGGGAGGGGAATCTATGATGAGGACTGCCCAGAGAGTCTATAACCTCATAGACGAGGTAAAGAAAGATGAGGACCACACATATCTACTTGTCGCCCATAACGGAATATATAGAATAATTCAGTCTTACTTCTTCGACCTTACCAACGAAGAGTTTGCTTCACAATCTATGCCTAACTGTGCAATTAAGGTGTATGACATATGAGATCCAGTTTCATTACTTCCGTCCCAGATAAAAGCGGGGCTTTTCTAAAGGCCGTGAAGATATTCGCCTCCCTTGATCTCAATATAGTGCGCACCAGCTACAATAAGAGTGTGGACTCCCATATGATCTTCTTGGAAGTGGAAGGAAAAGAGGAAAAGATTACAGAAGCCAGGGAGAAGTTAAAGATTCTAGGATATCTGAATATTCCTCAGGAGAACGTAGTATTGCTGGAGTTTCTTCTTCCAGACCAGCCAGGAACTCTGGAGAAGGTCCTCACTCTTATTGAAGAAAGGAATATTAACATCTCATATATCTCTTCAGTTTCAAACGGCACAGGCTGGCAGAACTATAGAATGGGGCTTCTTTTGAAAGATAAGAGAGAACAAGATGAGTTTCTTGAAAGTGCAGAGAGACTCTATCAGATTAGGCCCATCGATTATACCAGGCTTGAAAACAGTTATGATAACTCTATCTTCTATTCTGGCTTTGTCTCAGAGCTGTCAAAGCTGACAGATGTAAAAAAAGAAGAGAGAAACGCTTTGATGCTCTCTGCAAACATGGCTATGGAAGTATTGAACTCCCAAGGCCTTAGGCCTGATACTACATTTTCATCCATTGCTCACTTTACGAGACTGCTCGGTAAAGCAAGGGGAGAAGGATTCAAACCCAGAGTATCGAGAGGCGAGATAAAAAAGGGGTATGACTACATTCTTATTGAGCCGCCATGTGGAAGCAATACTCTCCTCATACTTCACAACAATTCTCTTCTCTCCATCGACAGCGGTTACGCCCTATATAAAGATGAGATGGAGGCTCTCTTCGATTCTCTTCTTCCAAAGTGGAGAGAAATGAATAAGACTCTTTTTCTCACACATGCAGATGTAGACCATGGCGGACTCTTCTACCTCTTTGATAGTATAGTGTGCTCCAAGCGTAGTAGAGCATGCCTCGATAGAGAGAAAAGAGGCTTGGATGGACTGAGGGAAGAAAATAGGCTTCACCGCCCATATATCAGAATGTGCAAGATTCTCACTCATTACACTCTTCCAGATATGGAAAGAGTAAAGGAAGTGGGAGGAGAACCTGAGTTTAAATCCTCTCCAATTGAAAAAAGCGGTACTTGGGATTGGGAAGGCTTGCATTTCACCCTCTATGAAGGAGAAGGTGGACACTTAAAGGGGGAGTCTCTATTGCTGCTCGAGGAAGAGAAAGTAGCTTTTACTGGAGACATTTGGGTGAATATCAAAGATATGACACAAGAGCAGAGAGAGTATAACACTCTTGCTCCTGTATTGATGACAAGTGTAGATACCGACCCCGTTCTTTCAAAAAGAGAGAGGGAGTATATGAAATACATACTCCCTCCAAAGTGCAGAGTATTTCCAGGTCATGGAAATATGAAAGAACTTTGATTAGATTCCGAATAAGTGTTTGATACTGCCCAGAGTCCATTTTAAGTAGAAAGGAATGTTTTCCTTTAAAACGTTAAATAGATATTCTCCTTCTCCCTTTTTGAGGGGAAGAAATGCTGTATACTCTCCCGTTACCTTGCTTTTTCCTATGGCAACAAGAGCTTTGGCATTGTCTCCATAAGAGAACCATCTGCCTCGTGAGTATGCTCCCACAGAGACTTCTCCAATAGAGAGGGCTCCTAGAGTCAGGGGTGCTATAGATATTGCGCCTAGGGATGCTATAAGCCCCACGGATATTGCACCCAGTGAAAACAGGCCCAATGAAAAGGATCCAAGAGAGAGTAGGCCTAGGGACGCCATACCGACAGAGACACCACCGAGGGAGAAGCAACCCAGAGAAAAGGCGCCTTTGGAAAAAAAGCCAAGAGAGAATACACCTTCAGATTTGAAGCCAAGAGAAAAGAAGCCTTTTGATTTTACACCAATGGACCATAAAGGAAGGCCCATAAGTGTCTTCTCGCTATGCTTCTCTTTGATTCTTGGGCGGAAAGAAAATGGTTGTTTTCTATCGTTCTCAGCTACATTTTCTCTTTCTTCCTCTTTTACTGTTCCATTCAGTATATAATCAATAGAGCAAGAGAAAAGAGAAGAGAGCTTAATTAGATTAGCTGTATCAGGAAGAGAAATGTCACTCTCCCATTTCGATATAGCCTGTCTACTTATGTTTAGCTTGGCTCCTAAATCTTCTTGCGTTAATCCCAGTTTTTTTCTTTCATTTGCCAATCTTTCGCCAATAGTCATAAGACCTCCGTTCTGTATATCTTTTACCTTTTCAGGTGTATTTCTCAACCAATTTCAGCTTGAAAATGCGCAACTATAGGTTGCAATTATATATTTGTTGACAAAGTTACCGAACGGTAACTAAAATATAGGGGTGAAACAAAAAAGAAATACAAGAGAAGAAATATTAGATGTGGCATTGAGTTTATTCAGCACCAAAGGCTACGACGCAACAAGCCTCAGTGACATATCTGCCATGCTGGGAGTATCGAAAGCAGCCCTATTCAAGCATTTCGATTCAAAAGAAGAGATTCTATTTTCTGTCATGAAGATGATGGATGAAGAAGATAGGAACAGGGCTAGAGATATGAACGTTCCAGAGGATAAGAAAAGTGAGAGTGAAGAAGACTATCGTGATATTAATAAGAACGATTTTATATCTTACGCTCTATCGCAATTCGAATACTGGACGGAAAACAAAAGAGCCTCGGAATACAGAAAGTTTCTCTCCCTTGAAAGACTGAGGAGAGAGGAACTAAGAGTAAAGTGGGAAGAGAACTTTGTCTCAGGACCTCTTTCTTACACAAAAGATGTAATGGAAGCGTTGGGTATCGACGGATATGAGAAAAAGGCTATGAGGCTATGGAGCCTTATGTTCCTCTCTTACTTTCTCTTTGATAGTGGAGAGGATAAAGAGAAATTGAAGACGAATCTAAAAGAAGAGTTTGAAACACTATTGGAGAAATAAAATGGAATACAAAAGAAGCGCTAAGTACGAGCGACTACACAACATGATCATGGGGCCTAATCCCTTGAAGCTGGCTGAAGAGCTATTGGAGGGAAGAGAGCTCAAAAAAGATGATATTGTATGCGACCTGGGTTCTGGAACAGGACTCACTAGTCTCTTTATACACAAGGAGTATGGACCGAAAGTATATGCGTCTGATCTTTGGAGCGACCCGAAGGAGAACAATGAATTCTTCGAGCGAGAAGGAGTAGAGAATAATGGCGTCGAGGCAGTGAAGGCTGATGCTGAATCTTTACCTTTTGATAAAGATTTCTTTGATGCCATAACATGTATAGACAGCTGGAACTACTTTGGACGTGACAAGACCTTTCTTGATAATAAAATCAGTCCATTTATAAAGAAAGGCGGGAAGATATATCTGGCAATCACTGGGATGGAGAAAGAGTTTAATGGAGATTATCCTGAGTGTCTCTTACTTTCTTGGAATAAAGAACAGTTGGAGTATATCAAGGACATAGAATATTGGAGAGATACGCTATCTTCGTCAAAGGACTTTGATCTTTTGGAATGTAAAAAGATGGAGACTGACGACGAAGCATGGGATGATTGGCTAAAAGAAGAAAATGAGTATGCAATAGGAGACAGAAAAAGCATGGAGAGTGGTGCAGGTGATTATCTATGCTTTATAATGGCCGTATTGGAGAAGAAATAAATGACAGCTGGAGATCTATGGAAAGCATATGTAGATAATGGAAACAAAGATGAAAAGCATGAATCATGGGCTTTCTGTGGAGGAGGAAAGGAAGCTGATGAACTACTCTCTCTAGTCAAGGAAGGGAAAAAGCGGGGCACAGCTTCTTCCCTTATTGCTTATAGCGTGGAGAATGAACCGGTTCCAAAAGTCGGAGACAAATCGATAATCCTGGACAGCAAAAATCGAGCTCACTTGATTATTGTTACACGTAAAGTAACTGTAACACCGTTTCTACAAGTACATCCGTACCATGGATATCTGGAAGGTGAGGGCGATAGGACCCTGAAATTCTGGAGAGAAGTTCATGAAATATTCTTTAAGCCGGATTATGAGGCGGCAGGTAAAGACTTCGATCCAATGGGAGAAGCGGTATTGGAGGAGTTTGATGTTATTTATCCTCCTGAGTATAGTGACAAAGACGAAATATATCTGACTCTTCCTGTAGGGGACGAAAGTGAAGCCTATAGAGAGTACAGAGAAGAGTTCAAAGCATTCTCTTCTCCTATGGATGGTACTGATCTATTGAGTGTAACAGAAGATACAAAGGAGTGGGTGGAAAAAGAAAACGGAATGTGGAGGAAAGAAAACCTAAGAGAGGGATATGTTCCTTCAACACTGCTGGTAGCTAAAAGGAGAAAAGACGAAAGAATGGTGGGAATGATCAATATCCGTCATACACTAAATGATTATCTATTAAAGTGTGGAGGAAACATTGGATACAGCGTTAGGCCTACGGAGAGAGGCAAAGGGTATGGAAAGAAGATGCTCTCTCTATCGCTTCCATATTTAAAGGCACTGGGAAATAACAGAGCCCTTGTTACTTGTAATGTGACAAACGAAGCGTCGAGGAGGATAATAACCAGTAACAATGGAGTATATGAAAACACGATAGATGGAATAGAGAGATACTGGATAGAGCTTTAATAATTATAAGTAGATTTTTTTGACTCTCTTTCGGGGAGTCATTTTTCTTGTGAAAGAGGATGAAATCTGAGTTAATGGAATAGAATAATAGTTCAAGATAAATGAGTAATGTTAATATGATAACAAAATGTGATTTTAAATAATAACTATTTTTTAGAGTAATACATTGAAATTAACCATAAAATTAAGTCTAAATCAAAGTTTTAATTATATATTATATAAAGAGTTATATATCACTACATTAAATGTGCATAAATAATCTATAAAAATTCAAAAAACTGAATCAAAAGCCTTGAAAAAAAGAAAGTAATTATTTTATTATCCTCCCATATTAAAATAGGAGTAGCATAATATGAAAAAATTATTCGCATGCGTTCTTGTTGCACTCCTTGCTGTTTCTTTTGTCTTTGCTAACGGAGCACAGGAAGAGCAGGCTGCTGCAGATCCAAACGATTTTCATGTAGGTATCGTTACTGGTACAGTTTCACAGAGTGAAGATGACCTTAGAGGTGCTGAAGCTCTCATCGCCGAGTATGGCGCTGTCAAAGATGGCGGAATGATCCAGCATGTCACATATCCTGACAACTTCATGGATGAGCAGGAAACAACAATCGCCGTCATCGTAGGTCTTGCTGATGACCCGAAGATGAAGGCTATCGTAGTCAACCAGGCTGTTCCTGGAACAACAGAAGCTTTCAGACAGGTTAAGGAAAAGAGACCTGACATCCTCTGCTTCGCCGGTGAATCACACGAAGATATCCCTGTAATCAGCAGCACAGCTGACCTGGTATGTAACAACGACTTCGTTGCTCGTGGATATCTCATCATCAGAACAGCTCACGAACTCGGATGTGATACATTCGTCCACATCTCATTCCCACGTCATATGTCTTATGAGACAATGAGCCGCCGTGTTGCAATCATGAGAGCAGCTTGTGAAGAGTTCGGAATGAAGTTTGTCCTTGAGACAGCTCCAGACCCGACAAGTGACGTTGGTGTTGCAGGTGCTCAGCAGTACATCTTGGAGAAGGTTCCAGCTTGGATCGACCAGTATGGTACAAACGCAGCATTCTTCTGTACAAACGATGCTCATACAGAGCCTCTCTTGAAGCAGCTCCTCGCTTATGGCGGATACTTCATCGAAGCTGACCTCCCATCCCCACTCATGGGATATCCTGGAGCTCTCGGAATCGACCTCTCTGCTGAAGCTGGTGACTTCACAGCTATCCTCAAGAAGGTTGAATCTGCAATCGTCGAGAAGGGCGGTGCTAACAGATTTGGTACATGGGCATTCAGCTATGGTTACACACAGTCTGCAGCTCTCGGACAGCACGCTATCAACTGTATCAAGGGTGAAAGCCAGCCAACTAAGCTTTCTGACCTCTGGAAGGCATACAACAAGTATACTCCAGGTGCTAAGTGGAATGGTTCCTTCTACACAGATGCAACAACAGGTGTCAGAAGCAAGAATGCAGTTCTTATTTACCAGGATACATATATCATGGGTGGAAAGGGCTTCATGGGTAACGCTGACGTCGAGGTTCCAGAGAAGTACTTCACAATCAAGTAGTTTTCTCATGCCGGAGGAAACTCCGGCTTTTGAAATTTGGGCTCGTGTTACGGGCCCAATCTTCAAAAGGAATAGAAGGTGAGTATGGATAATATGACTCCTGTGTTGGAAGTAAAAAACATAAGTAAAGACTTCTTTGGCAATCAGGTCCTGAAAGACATCAATTTCTCTATGGAGAAGGGTGAGATTCTTGGCCTCGTTGGAGAAAACGGTGCCGGAAAGAGTACTTTGATGAAGATTCTCTTCGGAATGAATGAAATAGCTGAAACCGGAGGATATGGCGGTTCTTTCTTCTTGGATGGAAAGGAAGCGAAGTTTACTTCTCCTTTCGATGCCTTGGATGCTGGAATCGGCATGGTACATCAGGAGTTCTCACTCCTTCCTGACTTCTCCACCACAGAGAACATTGTTCTTAATCGTGAAGATAGAAAAAAGAGCAATATCTTAAGCGATATCTTCGGTAATCGTCTGGATACAATAGATCGCAAGGCTATGGAGAAAAATGCCATTGAAGCCATCAACAAGCTTGGTGTAGATATCGATAAAGATATGCTTGTCTCTCAAATGCCTGTAGGCCACAAGGAATTTACAGAGATTTCTCGTGAGCTCTCGAGAGTCGGAATGAAGCTTCTGATCCTCGATGAGCCTACAGCTGTTTTGACAGAGAGTGAAGCTGAAACACTTCTCATGACAATGAAGAAGCTCTCTAGCGGTGGTATTTCAATTATCTTCATCACACACCGCCTCCATGAAATAATGGAAGTCTGTGACAAGATTCTTGTTA
>JALFCJ010000265.1 GCA_022771185.1 Spirochaetales bacterium
TCGGCAATAACAAGCTTTTTCATGCCATTGATGATATAAGAATAAGAGAAGATATGGAACTGGAAAACTACGTTGACCTCAAAACCTCTAGACCTTATACTTATATTAATCTTTAATTAAGGAGAAAACTATGGCATATAAAATCACAGATTCTTGTGTTGCTTGCGGCACATGTGCTGGCGAGTGCCCAGTTTCCGCTATCAGCGAAGGCGATCCAATCTACGTTATCGATGCAGACGCTTGCCTCGGATGTGGAACATGCGCTTCAGTCTGCCCTCAGGAAGCTATCGTTGAGGACTAATGAAAATCTAATTAGATTTGTCTGCCGGATTCCGGCAGATTTTTTTATATCTCTGTGTTAATATCAAACCATGGCATATGATGATCTGACTACGCCTCTTAGCGTTAGTGAAGTAAATAGTCTCATAAAAGGAACTCTTGATGAGAGTTTCTATCAAATAATGGTGAAGGGTGAGATTTCCGGGTTTCGTCCTTCTCCCTCCGGCCATGCATACTTTGATCTGAAAGACAACGACAGTGCACTGCCTAGCGTCGTATTCCGTTCCTCCCTTTTGACCATGCCACGGTTCAAAAACGGAGACTTAGTAATAGCATCTGGTAGAATTAGTCTATATGAAAAGACAGGAAAGCTAAGCTTTATCATAACAAAGCTTACAAATGCTGGGGATGGGGAGTTACAGGCGTTATTAGAGAAACGAAAACAATACTACCAGAATCTGGGTTGGTTTGACCTGGATAAGAAAAAGCCACTTCCAAAAGATATAAAGACACTGGGAATAGTGACAAGTGCAACAGGTGCAGTCTTTCACGATATGCTGGATGTAACCAGACGTCGTGCCCCCTCATTGAATATCGTGCTCTTTCCTTGCTCTGTCCAAGGAAAAGGTGCAGAAGAGACCATTGCAAGTAGGATCAGACAGGCCAATAACTTTGAAAACGTAGATGTTTTGATCGTGGGACGAGGAGGAGGAAGCCAAGAGGATCTTTCCTGCTTCTCAACAGACGAAGTAATAGAAGCCATACACTACTCCAAAATCCCCATCATCTCTGCTGTGGGACATGAAGTAGACTGGGCACTCTCAGATTATTGTGCCGATGTAAGGGCTGGAACTCCATCTATTGCCGCTGAGATGGTCACAAAAGATATATTTGAAAGAAGAAATAGGCTAAGTAATGCAAAAAATACAATGCATTTACTTATGGAGAAGAAGATTCTTCAGGAGAAAGAGAAGATTCCATCTCTCTCCTTGATGAAGTCATATATCGACAAGAAGATAACAGAGAAAAGAAACTCTCTTCCCTCTCTCGATTATCTCTCTTCTATTCTTTCCAAGAAAGTCCAGGATGCACAGTACAGGTTGATTATGGCTGACGACGAAATGCATAGAATAGAGAAAGAGAAAATAGAAGAGAACAAAAGACTTCTTGATAACTATAACAGAGACATCTCCCTTTCTCTTTCCCCAAGAATAAGAGAGTCGAAAATACTTCTTTCATCCCTTAAGAGAGAGATTGTCTCACTTCTGAAAGGACGGATAGATATAAAAAGAGAGGAGTTATATTCTGTAAAAAAAGAGATGAACGCCCTCTCTCCCCTTTCAGTACTTGAGCGTGGATATGCCCTTGTAAGAGATGAGAATGGAAAGATTATCAGAGATAAAAATGATGTGAAAAATGGTGATACTCTATATATAAGAGTAGAGAAAGGCGAAATAAAGAGTATTGTGGAGGATAATAATATATGAGTTTTGAAAGCGATTTAAAGAGAATGGAAGAGATAACCGAGTTATTAAAGAATCCTGAAACAGGATTAGAGAAGTCTATCGAGCTATATGAAGAAGGCAACAAGCTCTCCCGTTCTCTATCTAAGACACTGGAAGCAATTCAAAGGAAGGTAGAGAAAGTGACAACCCTCGACGAAAACGAGCTGGAGACAGAAGAACTTGATGACGAAGGAAATGAGAAAGACTCACCCTTCTGATCAAATCGAAATCTCCAACTTCTCATTTTTATATGGAAAAGAGACTGAGACGGCTTCCAACAACAGGAAGTCGTTTTCTTCTCCCCCATATCGGGAGTCTCCTACAATGGGATGGCCAAACCAAGAGAGATGACACCTGATCTGATGACGAAAGCCACGGGTGATAGTGCAGACCACGCTTTTTGAGGATAATATCTCAACTTCCGTTTTATATAACCTCTCGTCACCTTTTCTCTTAGACAATACTGGCCTCACGGAAGCGCCTTTGGGACCAAAAGACCTGAAGGAAGAAATAATCGAGAGTTTCCCATCAGAAGAGGAATATGGAAAAGGCTCAAAGCCCGGCAATTCTTTCCGCCCCTCTGATATCTCGGCCTTATATTTCTTCTCTATCTTATCTATATTCTGTAGAGAAACAAGATACTGATATGTCTCCTTATTTCTTGCTGCTAAAACTATGCCGCTCGTGGGAGTATCCAAACGATGAAGAATCGTCCCCTCCCAGGGATTTTTCCCATATGGGGAGAGGATTTCAGGAAAAGCCTTGGCTCCTAGAGAGAGAAGAGTATCACACTCTTGTCCCTTCAAAGGCACTGTAGGCAGGTTCTTTGGCTTATAGAAAGCCACAAGATCATCGTCTTTATAAATGACATCAATTGTCTTTTGCACTTCCAAATAGTCTCACTAAGTACAAGAATATGTTGATGAAATCCAAGTAAAGCTCAAGAGCGCCCATAATGGATAGCTTACTAAGCTCCTCCTGTGTCATATATGGACCGCAGTTTCTATTCATATCCATAAGCTTTTGGCTGTCCCATGCTGTAAGGAAAGCAAATAAGATCACTCCTACTCCGCTTATAAGCATTTCAAGCATAGTGGAACCAATAAAGATATTGATTAAAGAGACTATGATAAGGGAAATAAGCCCCATCATAAGCCAGCCGCCCCATCCCTTTATACTCTTCTTTGTCACTGATCCGTATACTGCAGCAACGCCGAATATAACGGAAGCTGTAATAAAAGAGAGAGCAAGGACATTAGTTCCTGCATAAACAAGGAGGAGAGATGAGAATGTCACTCCTGTTATAAAACTATACCCAAAGAAAAGGCCGTAGCATGCACCAACAGAAAGCCTCTCCAATCTTCCGGAAAGAATAAAGACAAATGCAATCTCAAGTACGCAACATACGA
>JALFCJ010000301.1 GCA_022771185.1 Spirochaetales bacterium
GAGGACAATGATACGGGTAAGCTCTAGAAGCTTGTATAATGCGTCTCTGAGTTAAGCCTGTTTTATTATGAAGAGGGGAAACGAATAAGAATAATATGCTAAAAATTTATTATTGTTGATAAATGAAAAATGATCGTATAATCGTTTGTAGAAGCTAATTTTTTTTGGGGTGGGGGGGAAAAAAGTAGATGAATATTGATGAATTATATAATCTTGATTATCTAAGCGAAGATGTAGGCATTAATCCTTTGTGTAAATTGTTCTGCAAATTGTAGTCCAAGATGTCCCAAAGCAGAGTTTTCCCCTATTCGGATTCAATAATCAGTATAGTTGAGGACAAAAGATGAGGGTTTTTCATTTTCCAAAACACATTTTTTTACTGTTCTTCATATTGGTATTCACTGCTTTTTTCTCTTTAGGAATTGCTGGTTATATATGGGCTATGAAGACAGAAAATGTCTACTATCTGGAAGATAAAGCCAACGTCGGAGACTATGTAATTTCTCCTTCCGATACAATAGGAAGAAATGGTGGAGAGCCATATGGTATAGTTCCGGTGGCCACCAATTACTATATTGAAAATGCAGAAGAGATATGCAAAGAGTTGAACTCGATGGTAGGAGTCAGCTCTCTCCCCGTTGCTTGCGTCGAATCGTATTTTGCCTATGTAGTCAAAGGAGAACTCAAAACACAGAATTCCTGGTTTCGAAACAAAACTACAAACAATATTGGTTTGAGACTACGTAATGACGAGTCTAATTATCTTCTTATCAGTAGCTCGAATTCATCACCATATTACAATGATGTATTTTATGGCGTGGATTCTGATCTTCTATTGGATTTCTACAAAGAAGAAGGATTCGAGTTCTATGACCTGACAGGAGAGAAAGGAGTATTTATCTCGGAAGCAATAAAGAATTCCCTTGAAATCGATGAAACAGACGAGAAAGTGACATTGCTCGTTTCTTCTAAAGGACGTAATGCTTTCGATGGAGGAATATTGAGTGTACCTATTGCAGGATTCTTCCGTGCTCCTGAAAAGGATTATAAGATAGAAATAAGAGAAGGGGAGAGGATAGAGAGATTTAAGGCCGATGATTCTGTCTTCATGTTTCTTGATATTGAGTATTTCACCTCTATTTTCAGTATTTATAAAGAATCTTTCCCTCCAAATGAAGAGTATGATGACCTCTTTTCCTCTATTGCAGCAAAAAGAGGAAAAGTAAAAACAGAGATAGTACCTGTTTCTTACCAGAATATATGGATTCGTGGTGGAAATGAAAAAGCATTGGAGAATGTAATAGCAAAGACAGGACAGCCTCTTTCTGTCGACAGTACATTCAAGCTTTCTTTGAGCTTGGATAGGTTCTACAGCTTTATGACAACACTGGAAATAGTGGGAAGATGCCTCTTTATATTGATGTGTATTGTTATAATCTTTATGGGTTGGAGTGTAGTAAAAAGACTTCTTGATTATGAAGATAAAACCACGCTTCTCCTTTATGCTTCCGGCAGTTCAATAAAATCTATTGTATTGAGATTGTATCTTCCAATAATAATTCCGACTCTCCTGTTTGGTTTTCTTGGTTTCTATGCAGGTATTAAAGAATTCCAAAGATTTCTCAAAACTGAACCAGTGTTTTTTGTTACTGTTGGTAGTACAATCAGGTTCCTAAGTGTTCCCTTGAGCGTTCTAATTATTTCTTTTGTATTGATTGTTCTTCTTTCTGTTTATACTTTCGTCAACACTCATACCTCTTTTGAAGGCAGCAAAAGGAGGGGAAAATGAAAGGACAAAAAGCATTATTGCTCTCTTTTAAGAAATACTTCAAAAAGTATTCGTTTCTGCTTTTTCTGTTGATTGTTTTGGTTTGTTTCTCTTCCGTATTCTTATCCGTCCTCGACAATATGTATTCCAGTTATGACTACAAAGAAAAGGCGATGGTTAAGGGTGATGCATTGCTATATGCCCCTTTCTCTTCGTCTAATGTAATTATTGACGCCTTAAAAAAGGCTTCGGGGATGATGGTTGATTGTATAACCGACATAAGAGTTAGATATCCCACTCTTTCCATCTATCTGGAAGGAGAGGATGACGAAAGAATGTACTT
>JALFCJ010000001.1 GCA_022771185.1 Spirochaetales bacterium
AGAACAAGGGATGAGCAAAGTTTCATCACTGCCAAAAACAACACTATTCCAATAAAGGAAACTATCCCTTTTGTTCTCTTATCCATAATATTCCCTCCGCCTTGATTATATTTCGCAATAGCAAAAGGGAGCAATATTGTCTAAAATAAAAAAATATGGAAAACAACACAAATATCCAATGGGCGGATAGAATTGAAATTGTCCTTGTGGAAACCCAGGACGGAGCAAATATAGGATCAGTTTGCAGAGCTATGAAGACTATGGGCCTCACTAAGCTCACTATAGTCGGAGACAGAGTATATGACGAGAACAGAGTGAGGACTCTGGCTCTCCATGCTTCAGACCTTTGGGAAAACGCAAGAAGAGTCAGTACTCTGGACGAAGCTCTATCTGACTCCATCTTCTCTGTAGGAGCCACCAGAAGAAGAGGAAAGTTCAGAAAAATGAGTTCCTACTCCCCCGAGCAGCTGGCGGCTAAGATTTCTTCTCTTCCAGAAGGAAAAGTCTCCATTGTATTCGGGAGGGAATCGGATGGACTGAGAGACGACGAAGTAAATAAGTGTGCAGCAATATGCACCATCCCTACTTCCCCTCTCTTTCCTTCTTTAAATCTCTCACAAGCTGTCCAGATCATATCCTATGCCCTCTTTACAGGAAATATGGAGTACAAGAGCGGCATGGTGGCTGTAGATAAGAACAGGATAGGAAAAGCAGTAGATGGCATGAGCCATCACCTGGAAGCCATCGGCTACTATAAATGGGATGAAGAGAAGAAATGGACGGAGCAGTTTCTCTCTGACGTCATCGAAAGGGCAGCCCTGAGTGAAAGCGAACTACAACGCTTTGAAAAAATATTCACAAAAACAGAATCCATAGTAAAATTCAAGAATCAGGATGAAGAGTAAGGAGAAAATTATGGCATCAAAAGTATACTTTACCGACATGAGGACAAGAAACGACCAGTGTCTCCAAGATAAGTTATTGAAACTTATCAGAAAGGCTGGTTTCGACTCTATAGACTTTAAAGACCATTATGCAGCTATAAAGCTTCACTTTGGAGAACTTGGGAACTTGGCTTTCTTAAGGCCAAACTGGGCAAAGACTGTTGTAGACGAAATAAAGAAAGAGGGAGGAAAAGCCTTCCTTACTGATTGTAATACACTCTACGTAGGATCAAGAAAGAACGCTATCGACCACCTTGAAACGGCAACTCTCAATGGCTTTGGCCCTCTTACTACAGGAGCACACGTTATTATTGCAGACGGCCTAAAAGGTGACGACGATATCGAAGTACCAGTAATCGGAGGAGAGTATGTAAAGAACGCTAAGATCGGTAGAGCCATTATGGATGCTGATATCTTTATCTCCCTCACTCACTTCAAGGGCCATGAAGCTACAGGATTCGGCGGTGCATTGAAGAATATCGGAATGGGCTCAGGCTCCAGAAGAGGTAAGATGGAACAGCACAACCAGGGTAAGCCCAGGGTAATCACCGATAAGTGTGTAGGCTGCCATAAGTGTGCTTCAGCCTGTGCCCACAGTGCTCCTACATTTGAAAACGGCAAGTGCAGAATTGACGTAGACAAGTGTGTAGGATGCGGACGCTGTCTCCCGGTCTGCCCGAAGAACGCTATTGTCCCTACAGTAGAGAACTCTGTACAGATGCTTAACTGCAGAATGATGGAATATGCAAAGGCTGTATTGGATGGTAGACCTCAGTTCCATATCTCCATCGTTACTGATGTATCTCCTCTCTGCGACTGCTATGGCTTAAATGATGCTCCGATTGTACCGAATATCGGTATATTTGCATCCTTCGACCCTGTAGCAATCGACCAGGCTTGTGCAGATAAAGTCAATGCCGCTCCTATTCTCTCCTCATCTGCTCTGGGAGACCTAAAGGAACACTCCCACGACCATTTCCATGATCTTCACCCAGATACAGACTGGAAGCATGGACTGGAGTACGCAGAAAAGATCGGAATCGGAACAAGAGACTACGAACTTATTGAAGTTCTCTGATAAACAAAAGACACAAAATGTCCAATTGAAAGAGTCTCGACTATGCTTTAAATTATTTGCATGAAAAAACTCATAGTTTTGGCATTTTGTGTTTTATTTTTTGTTTCAGGCATCTTTGCAGAAGATGTAGTCACCCCAAAAAAGAATCATATTGCTCTCTCGACAGGTATTTTTACCACTAAGATTGAGTATACGAGAGATATCTCAAGATGGGAAATCGGAGGAGGAATCGAATCCGGTTTTCCAAATCTATTCATCGAAGCGATGGTATCAAACCCGGACAATGTATTAAAAAACCTTAAAGACAGCATTACTCTTTTCGCTGCAGTAAATGCATATGGTTCTTTTGATTTGATCCCCTCAGAAAGACATGATTTGGATTTAGGAATTAATATCCAGGGGCTTTATCTCAATCTATTCGAGAATAATGTTCTAGGTACCATTCTCTATGGAAAAGTTAGATATGCATTTAACTTCTCTAAAGGTGGAAGGATATTTATTGAAGCTCAAGTTCCTACCGTTTCTTATTCTTACAATATTGATAGCAACGAAGGAGGTTTCTCTTATATTACCTCCGGAGAAGGATTATTACCTCTAGTAGGATTATTCGGAACCAAGATAGGTTACGCTTTCGCTTTCTAGGTACTTTTTGACAAGAAGCATTTATGGAAGAAGCCCGCATTTTCTGCGGGCTTCATTCATAGAATGTTTTGACCTATGGTTACTCTGCTCTCTCAATGACTCCGCTGGCTATTACTCTATCCCCGTCATATACTACAGCGCTTTGTCCAGGAGTAGCAGCCTTAACTGGGTTTATAAACTCCAGTTCAAAGCCATCAGGAGTCTTAGTGGCATAAGCATCGAGCCCTGGGCTTGTGGAACGAATCTTTGCACTATAGACTTTGCCTTTCTCGAAGTCTTCGTCTCCGATCCAATTGGCATTTAAAGCAACGACCTTTGTCTCTCTTGTAGCCTTCTCGGTTCCCACGATTACTTCGTTTCTCTTACTATCTAATGCCACTACATACAAAGGCTCGGAGTAAGCAATGCCAAGACCCTTTCTCTGCCCTATTGTATAGTGCCAGAAACCATTATGTGTTCCGATTACTTTTCCAGTATCGGAGAGGATGATCTTTCCTTTCCTGTCTTCTACATCCAATAGGTCGGTATAATCGCCACTATAGAAATCCTGACTTTCATCCATACCTTCTCTATGAAGTCCCAATTCCACATCGATTTTTCTTACATCTTCCTTAGTCATGGAACCAAGAGGGAAGATGATGGAAGAAAGCTGATTCTGAGAGAGACGGGAAAGAAAGTAAGACTGGTCTTTCTTTAAGTCTACAGCCTTCAATAGCTGCATTCTTCCATTCTCTCCTTTCTCAACTCTTGCATAATGACCGGTTGCAAAGTAATCGAAGTCAAAGAGACGACGGGAGCTTTCAACCATGGCACCGAACTTAATAAGAGTATTACACCAGATACAAGGATTGGGAGTACGGCCATTAAGATACTCACTTTTGAAATTCTTCAAGACTGTAGTTTCATAGAGGTCTTTCAGATCTACTGTATGGTGGACGATTCCCAGTTTCTCGCAGATTTCTTTAGTCTCTACGAGTTCATCCTCTTCCCTAGGATTATAACAAGAGTTAGAAGAAGGAGCCGGAGTAAGCTTATTGTCTTTCTTCCAAATAAGCATTGTAACGCCCTCTACTTCATAACCCGCTTTCTTTAATAAATATGCTGCAACAGAGGAGTCTATTCCTCCTGACATTCCTACCATTACTTTTTTCATGGAAGAGAGAATAACATAAAAAAACCCTATCTTTCCATTAGAAGCATATGCTTATATAATTGAACGCGAGGTCAATTATGATGAAGAAGATAATTTCATTATTACTTTTATCGTTTTTTGTAATGACTATATGGGCGGCAAACTATGAAATAGAAAGCTACGATATAGATATCAAGGCTGACAAGGATGGATGGCTGAACATCACTGAGACGTTGGATGTAAGGTTTCTTGAGAAGTGCCACGGTATCTACAGAGATATCCAGTATTCTTTCGATAATCCCAATGGAAACTCTTTCGACAAAGTAGAGGCCGATATAACGGATATAAGCGCCACTTCCCTTTATAAGACAGAGAAAGAAGACGGAGTGCTTCGTCTGACTCTTGGAGACTCAAAAGAGTATGCAAGAGACAACGAAACATACAAAATTCAATATAGTTATCGTCTCGATTACAACAGGACTGAGGGGTATGATGAGCTTTACTATAATATCGTCTCTCCTGCTTGGGACACTTCCATCAAAAATATAACTTGGTCAATTACTCTCCCGAAGCCTGTAGAAAAAGACAGAATATGGGTTACTGAAGGAAAAGAAGGTGGAACAAGAAGCGGCAGCTTCACCCTCTCTGGCAACAACACTGTTCTAAAGGGTGAAAAAGAGCTTCTCCTTCCCTATTCCGCCATTACTCTAAGAGTGGAGATGGATGAAGGTTATTGGAAAGGTTGGGCTTCTCCCACCGATAACTCCAAGCCATTTGTCACAATTGGCTTAATCATTGCATTTATCTTTGCTCTCTCTGCTTTTATCGCCTGGACTCTTTATGGAAAAGACAAACCTCTCGATACATCTGGAGAGAGAAATACTCCTCCAGAGGGCATAAACCCGATGGAAGCAGGCTTTATCATCGACCAAAGCGCCTCTGTAGAGAAAGAAGGCTTTGCAATGATCTTCAAATGGGCTGAAGAAGGAAGGCTCACTGTCAGAGAGACAGAGGGCAATAAAAAGAATGATAAGTCTTCTTTCACTTTTACTAAACTCAAGGATCTCGACAGCACAGCCAAGGAGAGTGAAATATCCCTATTTGACTCTATATTCTTTAAAGATGAAGTGACTATGGAAGAAATGGTAAATCATGGTTTTGCCAATGATTTTGTATCTAAAGTCATGAAGAACCTGACAAAAGAGAACAAAAGCCACAAAGAGAGGAAGAGCGTAATACTACAGGGAGTATTCCTCTCTCTTGGATTTATATGCGCTATCGCATCTGCTATCCTTTTCTCTCAGCGCCACCCAGGACTACTTTCTTTCTTGATGGTTCTATGTTTTATAATCCCATCATTCTTAACTGCTCTGGTCTTCGCTCTATATAGCGAAAGCGGAAAGATATGGAATAAGAGTTCTAAGGTTATTGTTTCAGTACTTATAGTTATAGTTCTTCTTTTAGGCTTGCTATTTAACATTCTGTTAGTTCATGAAGCTCAGCTTTCCTTCTTTACACTATCCTCGGTTATTACATCATACTTTATGTTTATCATTGGAATGGCTGTATCAGGGCTGATGGATAAAAAGAGCGACGAAGGAAATGAGAAACTAAAAGAGTGCGTTGAATACAGAAACTACCTCACCTCTCTATTGGAAGGAAAAACAAAGCCAACAGAAGAAGACAAGAAAATCTGGGGTACACACATGGCTTATGCTCTTGCCTTAGGCCTTAAGACTAAGGGAGAGAACCTGGATATGGATATGCCTCAGCCTACATGGTTCTATGGCCCGGGCTGGCAGAACGGATGGTTTACATATTACATCCTCTTCCACTCCTGCTCTTCTTCTTATTCTACTGCCGTATTCAATTCCACAGGCTCCACAACACCGGGAGGAGGCGGATTCTCATCCGCAGGCTTCTCTGGTGGTGGATTCTCCGGTGGAGGTGGCGGAAGCTGGTAACGATGGACTGTCAGGTATTGCCTGGCAGTTTTTTTCTTGTTGAAAATCAAAAAAACTTCAAAAACTTTGAAAAGTGTCCTCTTTTGCCCCTGTCTGGCACCTCCTTTTATGGTTATGGTTTTATTGGAGGAACGAAATGAAAGAAAAAAAGATGAACCTGTAATGCCTAAATTTACACTATCGCAGAAATGGATTTATAAAATCCATGCGGGAAGACTCCCGTCTTTAGGAGGGAGATGAAAGCATGGCTATACATTCTTCTGGTTTTCGATGTATTTCATGATGGTCTCTTGCGTCACCACTCCTGCACTCCCTATATAATAAGAGCGCGTCCACGATGTGGGCAGACGGCTCCTCAGCCAATCATGGCGCTCTCGAAGCACATGGGACGTATACCCCTTCATTTGGTTGACGACCAGTTGCGGGGTGATGGCAGGGGATGCCAAATACAATCGAATGTGATATAATAAAAGTATGCTCAAGTCCTTTTCCTACAGACTCTATCCGACAGCCGAACAGCAAAGCCTGCTGACAAGGACTTTCGGTTCCGTGCGATTCGTCTACAACAGGCTTTTGGAGTACAGGAACAAGGCATACGAGAGAAGGAAGG
>JALFCJ010000200.1 GCA_022771185.1 Spirochaetales bacterium
AGGAACCGTGGATGGAATAAGGCTCTAAGGAAGTGACACCATCTGGAACAGTATATTCAGAGCCCTCTTTTCCTTCTGGGTAACATATAAGTTTTGTCATTCTCTTGTTGAATAGAACTCCATCTTTTGTCGTGAAATATCTATTATCATCAGAGACAGTTATTTCTGATAGTTTATGGCAGTTACCGAAGGCTTCATTTCCAATAGATGTCACGCTTTCGGGGATATAAATCGATGTCATTTCACTACAATTAAAAAAAGCACGTTTTTCAATTGATGTGACTGTATTTGGGATTATAACAGAAGTTAGTTTGTCACAGTTTTCAAATACTCTTTCACCTATTGTTTTTATCGTTGAAGGAATAGAAATCTCTATGAGATTACCGCAGTCATAGAATGCAAAGTCTCCAATGGATATTACTGAATCAGGAATCGATACTTTTTCCAACAATGAACAGCAAAAGAAGGAATAAGCTTCTATTGTAGTTACAGAATCTGGTACCGTATATTCAGTACCGGTTTTGCAAATCGGATAGTTTATCAGCTTTGTCATTTCTTTATCGAAAAGAACGCCACCTTCTGTTTTATAGTTTTCATTCCCTTCTGATACTTTGATCTCCTCCATGGAATCACACTTATAAAAAGCGTTAAATCCGATTTCACTAATAGAAGTTGGTATTTCGATCGTAGTCAGTTTCTCGCAAAGAGCGAAGGCTTCTTCTCCAATTGTTTTAAGAGAGTCTGGAAGTGTGATTTCGGTGATATTACTGCCGTAAAAAGCTTTATCGCCAATTTCTGTTGCAGAGTCGGGTATTGTTATGGAAGAAAGAGTACTATTATAGAAAGCTCCGCTAGAGATCTTGGTCACAGTCTCAGGTATAGTGTATGAGTCTGTATCTGATGTCTTTTTGGGTGGATACTGGATTATCGATGTTTTATCTTCAGTATATAGTACTCCGTCTATTACTTCGTACATGCTGTTTCTTTTTGAAACGCTGATTTGTGAAAGGGCATAGCAAGAATCAAAGATAAGTTCCCCAATATGCGTGATAGTAGAAGGAATCTCAATTGCCTTTAATAAAAAGCATCCGCTGAAAGCTTTGTCTTCTATGGAAGTAATTTTCTTACCCTCAAACTCTTCAGGAATACTGCATGTCATCATGATATATGGATTAGTTACACCAATTACAGATAAGGATCCATCTTTGTTATCTTTATAGATTAAGCCATTTACTTCGTCTATATACTCCTTTATCCAAAGAGAATAGAGGGTTGTATTGGATGTGATAGGTGTAGAAAAATCAAAGAGATCTTCTCCGTCTTCTTTCAAGCTCCAACCATAGAGAGAATATTCTCCTATTGGGTCCAATGTTGGAGGTGTAACTCTTTTTCCTTTTTCCACTTCTACCTGTTGTACTTCACTCCCTTTGGTATCAATAAAAGTTACAGTGATTTTTTCTATTATCTCTATATTCGTCCAAACTGAATAGAGTATTGTATCGGTCGTAATAGGAGTAGAGAAGTCAAATGGATCTTTTCCATCTTTATTGAGGCTCCAACCATTGAAGGTGTATTCTTCTATTGATTGTAGATTTGGAGGAGTAACTGTCGTTCCTTTATCAACCTCCACTTTTGATATTTCTTCCCCGTCGAGGCCTATAAAAGTTACTTTGACTTTTTCGACTTGAGGAGTAGGATTACATGCAGTAAGAAGCATGATTATAAGGCATAAGGTAAAAATGAACTTTCCCTTTTTCATTTGCGTAGTTCCCCTTTTCTCTTTTTATGTGTATGAAAGTCATACAAACATGAAGTGGTTTGTGCGGTATTTAGCTAATATTAATTTATTGCAAATGAATAGAGTGAAAAATGTGACTCGAATAAATGGACAACTTTCACTATTTGTTTAGTGGATAAGATTATAGGTTTTGTTATAAAACCCGAAGCTTATTATGCCTCGGGCTTGAAAGATTATGCTTGTTATGCGTTTTCTTTTTCAAAGATATTTAGCTTGATCGCTATCATCGGATAGACGAAACTACTCCAGAAAGCAAGGAAGAAATATGAAGCGCACTTAAATATCATAGGGAAGATAGGTATTGCCTTGATCCCTTGCCAAAGTCCGATGCCCAATACTGCTCCAATGATGAATCCAACAATCTTCTTTTTCATTGTTGATGGAACTTTAAAGTTGACTCTATTTCTTTCAAGGAAAGCTCCTAGGAATAAACCTGAACACATAATGGCTGTCTCCATCAAGTCTTTCCAAAGAAGAGCTTCAATAGCTCCGCCTTCAAGTAGAATAGCGGTCACTAGGCCTACAGCTCCTGTAATGGTGGCTATTATGACTGAGACTTTGCCGAAGCGTTTCTCGTCATCGTAAAGAGCGTACATTTTCTTTGAGAGAAAAAGAGAAAATAAGAGCCCGAGGGCAGTGCCTACAATGACATCGAGAGGCCAGTGACATGTAAGATAAACACGTGAGATAGGAACGAGTATTATAAGGATAATGGATAGAACCTTAAGCCACTGTTTTCTTGAGAATTTATATGCTGTGCCCCAAAGAGCCCCTGATGTGGTGGAATGGCCGGAAGGGAATGAGTAACCTGTGGCAGTGGACGGCAATGCACACTCCAACTCATCTGGATATTGGACCCATGGGCGGGGAACACGGAATATAACCTTGAAAATATTCATTGAGAAGTTTGCAGGAAGCAGAGTACCGCCAAAGGCAAAACCTGTTCTCTTATCTACGCACCAATATATTATTAAAAGGACTAATATAGCCACCGGTGCATCTCCGCAATATGTTATTGCCTTTGCGATGAAATCTCCTACAGGTACTCTTATGGATTGGAAGAAGAGCATAATAGGCTTCTGTAGTTCTAATAAAGTATCAATCATTTCGGGCCTCCCTTATTGGTAAAAAGTCAATAAACCCTTTGTTAATAAGTATACATTATAATTACAAAAGGTCTCGTAAAATGTAGCTTTTCGGTTAAAAAACGTGCTTTATGTGCAGGAAATAACAAAAAAGCATTTTTTTGTTTCTTCTATTTGCCGTATTTAAAAGGAATTAGAGAGACGAGAGAAAAAATATTTGTTCTTTTTGTAATTTTGATTTGGAAATTAATTGAATAAAAATACTGTTTTTTGTATATTACCACCATAAAACAAAAATTTATTTGGAACAGGAGCCAAAACAATATGAAGAAATTTCTTGCTATCGCTTTGATTGCAGTCGTTGCTATGACAGCAGTCTTCGCAAACGGAAGCAGCGAATCAGCTTCTTCTGAAATCAAGATCGGATTTATCGGACCACTCACAGGTGACTATGCTAACTATGGTACTCTC
>JALFCJ010000071.1 GCA_022771185.1 Spirochaetales bacterium
AGAGAGAATGTTGAAATCGCTTGCGAAGAAGCTTGTGAAGGAACAGGAGAAGAAGATTCAAAAGGAACAGGAAAAGAAGTACGAGAAGCAGCTAAAAGAAAATGAAAAGAAGCTTGAAGAAAGTAACAAACAATTAGTGGACAAAGACAAAAAGCTTGAAGAAAGTAATAAACAATTAGTGGATAAAGAAAAGAAACTTGAGGAAAAGGATAACGATTATATCAAGTTTATGTTCTCTACAGGGTTGTCTCCAGAAACAATTTCAAGAGGTATTAAAATGCCACTTGAGAGAGTAAAGGCGATACTTGCTATTTGATTATTGGATGCCATGGCCTCTTTTGTCGCCATGGCATTATTTTGAGAGACACAATCCTATATAATAAATAGCTTCTCAGAGAAGAGTTTATCTCTCTACTTCTACTGTACCGTCTTCTTTTACTGTAATCTTATCTCCAGTCTGAACGAAAGCTAAGAATTCATCTCCTAGATTATCTACAGTAGGCATGCTGTTTTCTGTCCATACATCGGATAATATTGCTCCAGCTGCTGCCAGAGAGTCTATTTCTTTGGAGAACAATAGACACTTAGGCTGACGGTTCATACTTGCTGCGCAGTAAAGAACCAAGCCTCCTGTAGTGCTTCCAATAGTCTGAGGCATACAGAGAGCTGTACCAGCCATAGGCTTTTCATAGAGATCACTGTTATTCTGGTCGGAGCATTTTCCTGTCTTGTCACCAAACATCAAAGAGTGCTGATAAGAAGCAAGAGTATTGAAGCCACCATGGGATACAAGAGCCTCTGCCGTGACATTTCCCTTTACAACAGGTCTACCTTTAAATACCTTCTTCATTTATTGCCTCCTGTGATGATTGATAATAGCTCATCTTCCTTATAAAAGCGGGCTGAAGTGTAAGTTCTAAGTTTGTTGGAACAAGTGATTACCGGCATTGTTCCGCACTTAGGGTTATTCATATACATAAGCGGGCAGATATGGCTAAGGACAACTCCCTCTGCAAGGAGTCTCTTTGCTTCGTCTGTCTTCTTAAACTCTTCCATTACAGCCGGAGCTGCCGTCATGATAGTCTTGATCTCAACTTTGCTTCTTCCATTCTTCTTCAAAGCTTCGTCTATTCTCTTTGACCAAGAGAAGAGCTGCTCACGTGAAAGATGTGGGCATCCAATGAATGCAAGCTTTGGTGTTGCATTCTTATCTTTCCATATTACTGGGTAGCTCTTCTCTACTCTCTCCAGCTCTGCGTCATCTATTACATATACGGGAGCATTCTCTCTAATTAGAGACCTACCGCTTTCTACAGCTTCTGGAGTAAGGTTCTCTACGTGATACAAGCCTACTGCACCGTTGCTGGCTGTAGCAGCTCCAAAGTCTTTTAAGTAAGCTTTTGCTTCATCATTGAGAGATGAGAAGTATTTATCGAGGCCGATGACATATGGAACCTTCTCCATGACTTTCATACCTATGGCAGATCCAAGGAGCTGAGCTTCAGGCTTCTTAGTTGTCTTTACTTCAATAATCCAGTCGGCTTTTCTTCCTTCGTCTGTCAAAAGACCGAAGTATGGGACAGAGCCCACAATGGAACCAAAGAGGTCAAGGATGCCTGAGTTTCTATTACATCTTGCCCCAAGAACGCTGTTGGCATATACAACTGCGCTGCTCTCTGCCCAAGAGAGTATATCTCCCTTTTTGGGAGTATTTCCCACTTCATCCATATAGCAGGTACATGTATAAGCGTCATCCTTCATGATACCAAGCTTCTTTAACTGCTCGTCGTAGTCCTTCTGCTTTGAGTACATTACACGGAAAAAGATATCTTGGATGAGATTACGAGGAACACAGGACTCCAGTGGGCGTGGATCTACACTGAACTTCTGACCGGAAAGAGCCCCACCTTCAATAAGCTTATCCATAAGAGAATAGACTGGCTTCATGACGCTTAGTCCGAAACTAGTGACCAAGTGGCCGTATTCTCCTGTAATATCTACCATTTTCTCTGCACCGAAGGTCTCTCCATACATAACGAGAGTCTTCATTACCTTTGCTTTGATTTCGCCTTCTTTGCCATCAAGAATGGCCTGTTGTCTTTTATCAAGCTGCATCGATGCCTCCATTTTATTTCTCTCTCGAGATTTAGATTACCTAGTATCATTGTAGATTTGTTTTTATTTTACATAAAGCTTTTTTTTGTATTTTTAAATTACCATTTTCTTTTGTTTTGAAAGAAAAAAATGGAGCTGACGTATCGCCAACTCCGAAGCTTTTTTCTCTTTTTCAGCTTTTCATGTCCCTCTTCTTGTAGTTCCAGAACCCATACATAAGACAAAGAAGAGATATCACGATCCAAACTGATATCAGTGTCCAGTCCAGTTTCTTCTCCAAGACTATTGTTGCACCGTCTGTGAATGAGAATGGGGTGAAAAACTTAAGCCAATCTATCTTCTCTGTAATATTCGCCATTAAGTTAAAGAAGTAGAAGAAAAGCACAAGCCCCATTCCCATTCCAATGCTGGAGCAAGAGGGAATAGTACTTAGAGAGAAACAAATGGTTGCGAGGCACAACGTAAGAATAAAGTAGGAAGAATGAAGAAGTACCAGCTCTTTCATTGGAATATCTTCTCTTATGGCAAGTATAGAAAGAAGAGAGACAACAAATGAGATAATGTGAAAGACAATCATTTCTGTCATAAGGGCAAGGTACTTTTCCCCCATAACTTTTTCTCTCTTTATTGGAAGGGAGAATAAAAACTCAGCTGTCCTCCCCTTCTCTTCTTTTCCCACCATTACTGAACCAACCATAGAAGCAAACAAGGCTGCACCCAGTGCCATAATTGTTCCGCACTCTACGCTATAGAAGCCAAGAAGTGTTCCTAGCCCCAATCTATCCATACCGAAGGCAGATGAGAAGGCTCCCATGGAAGCAAAGATATCAGAAACAGAATCCATCTTCCCCTTCATCTCAGGAAACATACCTATACATATAGCTATAAAAGCGGCTATAGATATCGTCCAAATCAAGAAACTCTTTATTCCTGATTTCAGTTCTCTTTTATATACATTCATTGTTTATTCTCCTATTTGTAGTAGTGAAGAAACACTTCTTCCAGATCTGGCTCTGTTACTGTAAAGTCTTTAACGTCACCCTTTCCTAGAGCTTCTATCAAGAGCTTACTGTCTCCCGAATACAAGAAGCTCATACCTTCTTTACTTCTCTCTATTTCTTTTACGCCTTCTAGGCTATCAAGATTCATGCTTCCTCTGAGAGTTACTCTTCTAGCACTGTTTTTCGCTATCTCCGCCACTTCTTTCTTTAGAATAATCTTACCGTCCCTAATGAAGGCGGCTGTCTCTGCGTGGTGCTCGATCTCGCTTAAGATATGTGAAGACATAAATATTGTCTTTCCTTTCTCGTGTTCCTCTTCCAATACATTGAAAAACTCTCTCTGCATCAAAGGGTCCAAGCCACCTGTCGGCTCATCGAGAATAAGGAGGGATGGAGAGTGCTGTAAAGCAGAGACGATTCCTACCTTCTTTCTATTACCGTAACTCAGTTCCCCAACCTTTCTCTTTGTATCCAGTTGGAATCTTTGACATAGTTCTTCTTGTCGTCTTTTATCCTTATTCTTGAAGAAGGAGAGAGCGTAATCCAAGGTCTCTTTCACACTCATCTCCGGGTAGAATATAGCCTCGGAAGGAAGATAACCTACATCCTCCATTATTCTCTCGCTCTCTTCCCAAGAATCTAAGCCAAATATTCTACTCTCCCCTTTTGTTGGCTTAATTAGCCCCAGAAGTGTCCTAATAGTGGTGCTCTTTCCAGCCCCGTTGGGACCGATGAAGCCAAACCACTCACCTTCTTTGACACATAGGTCAATGTTCTCTACGCCCCTATGTTTTCCATAGTTTTTCGTTAAATTCTCTATCTCAATTGCATACTTCATACTTTTTCTCCTTTGAGATATGCCTTTTTCCATAGTTTTAAAAATTCCATGTACTCTTTCTCCATTTTGTCTGGGTCTATATTTCCTCTCTGCATCTCGTGCCATAAGTAGCCTTCACTCATGTAGTACATATCTCTGTACATGACGCTTAGATCCAAATCCTCTCTGAAAGCTGTTTCAGGGTACATAAGTCTCAACGTATTACCATCTACATTGGCGTATGGGTCAGTTGAATGAGTAATATCAGAGCTTACTTCAGGATCATCTTCGTACCATGCCTTAACAGCAAAGAGTGCCATCCATGGCCAGGAACGAGCCAAGTCCATCTTTGCTTTGAGGCCTTTTTCCATTGCAGAAAAAAAATCTTTGTCTCCAATAACGCCTGAGGCAATAAGGCTCTCCCTGGTCTTATCTGCTGTCAGATTCCATAGATAGAGAAAGAGTTCTTTCTTAGTCTCGAAGTAATGGAACAAAAGGGCCTTACTTACTCCCGCTTCGTTTGCGATATCAGCCATACTTGCTTTCCCATACCCATGGATAGAGAAGCATTTCATAGCTCCGTTGATAATCGTTTTTTGTCTCTCAGCTGAGAGAGAATTAAATTTATCGTTCATATTTCACTGTTAACCGATTCGGTCAATGAAAGAATAAACATTTTTCAATCACCTGTCAACATAAAATAATTAAACAAGAGTTCTGATATAATGAAAAGCAAAGTTACTATTTATAGCAACAAGAATAAGCTATTTTTCAATTTCTTTTTGCAAGAAAAGTAGAAAATCGAAAAAGTTTAGTATGGTTTAGTTGAAAAAAACACTTGCAAAGCTACTAAACCGGTGTAATATGTTTATTGTCAGAAAAAACTATTGGCTTCGGGGAACCGAAGTTCGGAGGTAAAATGAAAAAACTTACAGTTATCCTTATGGTGCTTGCTCTTGTTTTGACAAGTGTATTCGCAGAGGGCGCCGTTGAAGGCACAACAACAGCAAAGAAGGGATCTGTCTATTGGCTCAACTTTAAGCCAGAATCAGACGCAGTTCTTCAGGAAGTAGCTAAGGCATATACAGCTGAGACAGGAGTAGAAGTCAAGGTTGTTACAGCAGCTGCTGGTACATACAACGAAACTCTCACAGCTGAGATGGACAAGTCCAACCCTCCTACACTCTTTGTAGTAGGTAACCAGGGTGCAGTCAGATCTTGGGGCGAATTCTGTCTCGATCTTACAGGAACTCCTATTGCAGCTGAACTCAGCACAGACGCTTACAACCTCTATGACGAAAACGGAAAGCTCTGCTCTATCGGTTACACATATGAGTGCTTCGGTATCATCGTAAACAAGGCTCTCCTTGCTAAGGCTGGATATTCAATCGATCAGATCACTAACTTCGCTTCTCTCAAGGCTATCGCTGAAGACATCCACGCTAGAAGCAAGGAACTCGGATTTGATGCATTCACATCAGCAGGTATGGACGGTTCTTCTTCTTGGAGATTCTCCGGCCACCTTGCTAACGTTGCTCTCTACTATGAAGCAAGAGACAATGGTTGGACAGCTGGTCCTCAGCCTGCAACAATCACAGGTAAGTATCTTCCTAACTTCAAGAACCTCTGGGATCTCTACCTCAACAACAGCGCATATGCTCCTAACTCACTCGCAACAGGTGGATATGATGCAGAAGCAGAGTTCGGTAAGGGCGAAGCAGTATTCTATCAGAACGGTAACTGGGAATTCGACGCTCTCACAGGTAAGTATGGCTTGAACCCAGCTGACCTCGCTATGATCCCTTTCTACAGTGGAGTCGAGGGTGAAGAGATGGCTGGTCTCAACTGTGGAACAGAAGGTTGCTGGGCAATCAACGGCGAAGCTGCACAGGAAGACATCGATGCTACAATGGACTTCATGGTTTGGATGGTTACTTCCGAGACAGGAACAAAGCTTCTTGCTCAGACATTCGGTGCTATCCCATACAAGAATGCTGCTCCTTCCAACAACGTATTCCTCGATCAGGCTAACGAATACAACAAGAAGGGTTGCTATGTCATGACTTGGGCATTCAACTATACTCCAGCAGTTGACGATTGGAGAGCTGGTGTTGTTTCTGCAATGAACCAGTATGACAACGCTCCATCAGATGCTACATGGAAGGGTGTTGAGACAGCATTCGTCCAGGGATGGGCTAACCACTATGCAAAGGATCATCAGTAATATAACTGATTGACCACTATGGGGGCGGGCAGTACCCGCCCTTTATTTAAAGTATATCTTTCGCTTCGCTATTCTATTTCA
>JALFCJ010000203.1 GCA_022771185.1 Spirochaetales bacterium
TCCATATCCATTTTAGATATAAGCATCTCAAAGGGAGTAAGGCAAGGCTTATATCTTCCCCAATCTTCGCTTGAAAGCTGAATGGGAAAGAATCTGTCTATTCCCATAGCTCTCAGCTTCGATCCCACAGGAAAATCCGAAAGGACTCCCATTTTAATGCTTCTTTCTTCCAGCTTTTCCAGCACACTCTCTACATTGGCATAAGCCTTTATGGAAGAAAAGCTTATCTCATACCTGGAGAAAAAGACCTTCTTTTCTTTTTGAAGAAAATACTCTATATCGCCTTCGTCGCTACGATTCCACATATAACGGCACATTCTCTCTCCTCTTTCTTTCTCCGAGAGAGGGGGAAGAGACAGAAAACTATCCTCTGTCCTCATCCTCTGCCTAGCCTTATTGTAGTTGACGGCAAAGGGAAGAGAAGAGAGGGAAGCAAGTGCAACCCTCAGCTTCGTCTTCCATAAAGGATAGAATGTACCATCTATATCAAAAGCAACAGCTTTTATTGAATTGTCATCTAAAAAACCCATTACTTATTCTTGGACCTCTTCTGCTTTGAGTTTCTTACGATAGTCTTTGCTCTCTCCGCCTCTTTGCCCATTCTGGCTTTTCCACCTGGTTTTCTTGCCACTCCCTTCTTTACATTCTTCTGGGTTGTATTTCGTTTGATCACCTTCTGGATTTCAGCTTCTTCTTTGCTTGGCCCCTTGTCGTTGAGGCTAGGATTTCTCTTTCTCTCCCTGAGAGAAATCTCAATAGGAACGTAAGTAAATCCCAGATCACGCCTAATACAGTTCTTCAGATAAGAGATATAAGTCTCTGGGAAGGCATGAACCTTGTTTACAAAGAACAGAAACCTTACAGGATTGGCACTTACCTGAGTTCCATAGAGAACCTTAAAGTATCCTGTAGCTGAGCGTGGAGGCTCCTGATCTGTAGTCCACCTTTTCAGAGCTTCATTAAGAGTTGAAGTATCTACACGCTTTTCCAGCTGTCTGTATACGGCCCATACAACATCCAACAGCTTACCTACGTCCATTCCCTCCAATGCAGAAATCGGAACAAGTGGAGCGAATGACAGAACAGGGAAAAGGAATCTGACCCTATTCTTGATAGCTTCCAGTTGGTTCTGTGGACCATTAAGCTTATCTATTTTATTGAGGCATAAGACTACACCCTTTCCTCTTCTCACAATAAGCTGAGCAATCTTTTTATCTTGTTCAGCCAGTCCTTCCAAAACATCAATCATGAGAACAACTACATCCGCTTCATCTATAGTCTTTATAGCTCTATTTACAGAGTAGTATTCAACATCTTCTTCAACTTTGGTCTTTCGTCTTATTCCTGCAGTATCGAGGACTGTGTACTCAGTGCCCTTATATACAAAGGTAGCCTTCATAACGTCTCGTGTCGTACCGGCAATATCGGAGACGATGGATATATCTCGTCCTGTAAGAAGATTAGTAAGTGTAGACTTTCCTGTATTAGGCTTTCCCATAATAGCCAACTTCACAGTATCCGGCTCGTCTGGGATTTCTTCAGTCCTCTCCATATCCAGCATACCGAGAATAGTATCTTCCAACTCTTCGATTCCAAGACCATGAGCTGCAGATATTCCCACCACTCTCTGATATCCATAAGAGAAATAGTTCCAAACCAAGTCATCTCTCTTTGGGTCATCGACTTTATTTACTACTAGTACGACTTTATCTGTATAAGGTCTGACTTCCTCAATGAGCATCATATCCTCACTGGTGACCTCCATACAGTCCATAAGAAAGAGGATGACATCGCTCATTGCAAGAATAGAGAGAGATTTCTCCGTTACAGCATAATCCAATCCCTCTTTATCAAGCTTGACTCCACCAGTATCCACAAGAGTGACCGGATGGTTTCCAAGTAGCCATCTCTCAGGAATTGGGTCTCTTGTGACACCGGGAGTAGGGTCTGTTATTGCTCTTCTTTTTCCGATTAATCTATTAAAAAGTGTAGATTTTCCAACATTCGGTCTCCCAACGATTGAGATTAGTGGGAGGTTAGTATCGATATCCGCTTTGTTTCTAATTTCTAATTTTTCTGCCATATAGTTTTCCTTGTACCAGGGACCTACCCCCAATACTATTCTATTTACTCACTTATTTCCAACACTGGGAAAGAAAAAAACAATACTCCTTCGGCTCTTTGCCCAAAGAGCTTTTTTGTTTTATTATTCTCTCATGAGAAAAAAAGAGCGCGAACAAAAATCATCATTCAGGTATCTTCTCGTTCTTTATATCACTCTTTTTGTAATTTCAATACCACTATTGATTCTTTCTTTTCCTTCTTTGAAAAAATCTGTCTCTAATTCCAGGATTATCGAACACTATGAGCTTTGGAAAAGCAGTAAAGAAGAAAAAGAGAGAAAAGTAATCACTGTTACACTTGAAGGCGTTTTTGGAGAGAAAGAAACAGAAAGAGTCATCCATCCCGGACAAAGAGATCCTCTTCATTACACTTTAGAAGCCCTTCTTCTACCTTTATCAAAAGATGAAAAAGAAAACGGACTCATCTCAGAGATAAAAGAAGGCGTAAAGCTAAAAGGAGCTACAATCCAAGACAACATCGCCTTTGTGTCTCTCTCTTCAGACTTTCTCCTTTCCGATGATACGGACGGAGCAGCAGAAGAGATATATAAGACACTCCATAACAATCTGGGCGTAGATGGCCTAGTTGTTATTGTGGATGACACTATAGTGATCAAAAAGTGAAACGCTCTATTGAAAGCGCTTTGCCACTTGCTATATCTGCTTCCACCACAATTCCTTGTATCCTACCCTTTCCTTCCGCCACCTCACTTCGAATTGGAAGCTGAGTAAGCTGTCTTTCTATAGACTTGGCGGGATCAGAACCTATTACTTTATTCAACACACCCGTTATTCCAAGATCGGTTATATAGGCGGTACCTTTACTTAGTATCTTCTCATCTCTTGTCTGTACGTGGGTATGTGTTCCTGCTACAGCTGTAACAGAACCATTCAGGAAGAAAGAAAGAGCCTCTTTTTCTTCTGTACTTTCTGCATGAAAGTCTACAAAGATCAATGGTGTGGATTTACGGGCATTTCTAACTAAAGCTTCTGCCTTCCTGAAAGGATCATCTGTAGTCATCATGTCGACTCGACCTTGAAGATTAATTACTGCGACAGAGACTCCATCCACTTCTTTGATACTCATTCCTTTTCCTACACAGGGCTCAGGATAGTTTGCAGGTCTCAAAATATCGTCGTTCCTATCAAGAAATGGGAATATCTCTTCTTTTTGCCATATATGATTACCACTGGTAATGACATCTACTCCAGCTTTCTTCATGTTGTTATAATCTTCAATTGTGATACCGAAGCCACCGGCGGCATTCTCTCCATTTATAATCACAAAATCAGCGTTATACTGCCTTTTGGCAGAAGAGAGCCCTAAAAACAGGGCTCCCATTCCGCTTTGACCGGATACATCTCCAATCATCATGACTCGAAGTGTTTTCTTCGTCACTTTGCATACTCCACAACTCTTGTTTCACGAATGATGGTTACTTTGATTTTGCCTGGGTATCTGAGTTCAGCTTCAATTCTGTCTGCAATACCTTTTGCAATCTTTCTGGCTCCATCATCATTTACAGTGTCACTGTTGACCATTATTCTCAATTCTCTACCAGCCTGGATTGCATAAGCATTATCAACGCCTTCAAAACTCTTAGCTATGTTCTCAAGAGATTCCAGTCTCTTGATATAGTTGTCAAGGCTCTCTCTTCTTGCTCCTGGTCGAGCAGCAGAGATTGCATCGGCAATCTGTACAATTATAGCTTCAATACAAATAGGCTCTGCATCATTATGGTGACTAAGGACACAGTTGACGACCTTTGGATCCTCTCCTAGCCTCTTGGCAAGCTCTGCTCCGATTTCAGCATGGTTGGCTTCACTCTCTGTCTCTGCACCCTTACCGATATCGTGCAGCAAGCCACCTCTCATAGCCAATTCAGGATCAGCACCTACTTCAGAAGCGATCATGCCCGCCAATATAGCTACTTCTTTAGAGTGCAGCAGAACATTCTGACCATAGCTAGTTCTGAAGTGAAGTCTACCAAGGGCTCTGATCATTTCAGTTCCGATATTATGGATACCAAGGTCGAATACAACTTTCTCACCTTCATCCACAATTATTCTGCCAATTTCTTTAGAAACCTTGTTTACTACTTCTTCAATTCTTGACGGGTGGATTCTTCCATCCTGAACAAGTCTTTCCAAAGCAACTCTTGCAATTTCCTTTCTCACAGGATCAAAACAAGAAATGACAACAGCCTCAGGAGTATCGTCGATGATGATATCTACTCCGGTAAGAGTCTCAAGAGTCCTGATGTTTCTTCCCTCTCTTCCGATTATTCTTCCCTTCATTTCATCTGAAGGAAGAGTAACACTTGTAGTAGTGATTTCTCCTGATACTTCAGTTGCAAGACGTTGAATAGAAGTAATAATGATATCACGTGCTTTCTTATCAGCCTGAAGCTGGGCTTCCTGCTCTATTTTGTTGACATAAACCTGACCATCGTGTTCGGCTTCATTCTTCATTTCTTCAATAAGAATGTTTTTTGCTTCTTCACGAGTCATCTGAGCGACACGTTCATACTCTTCAGAAAGATGAATCTCCCTTTTCTCTGCTTCATCTTCCCTTTCTTTAAGAGCCTGCTCCCTCTCTCCCAGTTGTCTTGCTACAGAGTCATTCTCCTGCTGTTTGCGCTCAAGATTCTCTTCTTTCTGCTGGAGTCTTCTCTCAGACTTTTGCAGTTCAGCTCTTCTGTCGCGCGCCTCGTTCTCCTGCTGCTGCTGTTCTCTAAGGAGTTTGTCCCTTGTCTCAAGGATTATCTCTTTAGCCTTGGCATCGGCATTTTTCAAAGCGTTTTCTTCAAGGACTTTTGCCCTCTGTTCAGCGGAAGTCAATTTTAACTTCGCATATATGCAACGGCCGCCATAGCCGATAGCAATACCCACAATTCCAACCAGGAGATACAACAATGCGGTAATCATTTTGTATCCTCCCGAAAAACATTATTAGTTGTGGTTAATATTGCGATAAAGTTCAACATGTGTCAAGTTGCAGATAAGAACTACAATTAATGACAAAACCGCCACCCTAAAGGTGACGGCTGCAGGTATATAACCTGTTTTTGCTCCGTAGAGCTGACTAATGCGAGCTTTAACCCGCAGGAAGACTTAGTTTTCAGACTTCTTGTCTTTCTTTGACTTCTTGTCTTCCTTTTTGTCTGCCTTTTCTTCCTTCTTGGTCTTTTCAACCAATTCAAGGATTACCATTTCAGCAGCATCCCCCTGTCTGTAACCAGTCTTGAGGATTCTTGTGTATCCACCCTTGCGTTCTGCAAAGAGAGGAGCGATTTCCTTGAAGAGTTTTGTAACGATATCTTCGTCATAGATGTCCTTAGCAATCTCTCTGCGGTTGGCGACAGTGTCGACCTTAGCACGAGTGATCATTTTTTCGGCCATCCTTCTTACTTCAAGAGCCTTTGCCTTTGTGGTCTCGATTCTCTCATATCTGAAGAGAGATGTGACCATGTTGCGCTTAAGGGCCTTGCGTTCCGATCCCTTACGTGAAAGCGCATTGAAACCAATCCTATGCTTCATTTTCTTCTACTTCCTTGTTCTCTGGAACTTTAATTGAATTCTTCAAAACACTGAAGTCTGTCATACCAAGAGTAAGACCCCACTCTTTGAGTTTGTCTTTGATTTCTGAAAGAGACTTCTTTCCGAAGTTTCTTGTCTTGGTGATTTCATCTTCAGTCTTCTTTGCCAGATCTCCGATTGTCTTGATGCCTGCATTCTTGAGACAGTTGGAGGAACGGACAGTAAGCTCAAGTTCTTCAACAGGTGTGTCCAAGAGCTTCTTGACTTTCTCTTCTTCCTCATCAACTTCTTCGGTTGTGCAGACCTTGTCTTCATCAAAATTAATAAAGACTGTGAAGTGCTCCTTGATAATCTTAGCAGCTTCTCCCAAAGCATTCTCAGGAGTGATTGTTCCGTCTGTATAGATATCCAATGTGAGCTTTTCGTAATCACTTCTCTGACCCACTCTATATGGCTCAATAGAGTACTTGACTCTCTTGATTGGTGAGTAGAATGCATCGATTGAAATTACGCCAGGCTCTTCAGAGTACTTCTCATTAAGTTCGGAAGGTACATAACCGCGACCAAGGTCAATCTGAACTTCCATTTCCAGATCACAATCTTCCATCATTGTGAAGATTTGGAGATCCTTATTGGTGACAGTTACCTGATCTTTTTCGAAGTCTGCTCCAGTGATTACTCCAGGTCCCTTGCAGGAGATTGTGAGAATAGTACCTTCGCTTTCTTCTGGCATGCTGATCTGCAATTTCTTAATAGCTGCAATGATATCAGAAATATCTTCTCTGACACCAGGTAATGACTCAAACTCCGAAGTCACCATATGTGGAGCCTTGCTTTCTCCGACAAAAGTGGTGAAACGGATGGCAGATACAGCATAACCCTGAATAGAGGAAAGAAGAACTCTGCGGAGAGTATTTCCGACTGTAGTTCCGAATCCTCTCTCAAAAGGATAAGCAACAAACTGACCATAGTCATTTGTACTGACTGTATTTTCAGAGATTATACCCTGAGGTCTCTTGAAACCCTTAAGAAGATTTTTTCTTGCCATGGTTACTCCTATTTAATTCATGCCGCAATTATGCAGCTGCTGCGGGGACGAGCCCCGCAGATTGATCAGACACGGCGTGTCTTGCGTGGGCGGCATCCGTTGTGTGGGATTGGGGTTACGTCTCTGATGGAGCGAACCTTAAGACCCAAAACACCAAGAGTTCTAATAGCGCTCTCACGACCTACACCAGGACCCTTGACGAAAACGTTAACTTCTCTGAG
>JALFCJ010000087.1 GCA_022771185.1 Spirochaetales bacterium
GGGATGATAACGGTGTATTCAACTTCGAAGGTGGATGTTATGCAAAGGTCATCAACCTCGACAAGGAATCTGAACCAGACATCTACAACGCTATCAAGAGAAACGCTCTTCTTGAGAACGTAACAGTTGACGAGAACGGTAAGATCGATTTTGCTGATAAGTCAGTTACAGAGAACACACGTGTTTCTTACCCAATCAACCACATCGAGAAGATTGTAAGACCTGTTTCTGCAGCTCCAGCAGCAAAGAACGTCATCTTCCTCAGTGCAGATGCATTCGGAGTTCTTCCTCCAGTATCCATCCTCACACCAGAGCAGACAAAGTACTACTTCCTCTCTGGCTTCACAGCTAAGCTTGCTGGTACAGAGCGCGGTATCACAGAACCAACACCAACATTCTCAGCTTGCTTCGGTCAGGCTTTCCTCGAACTTCCTCCAACAAAGTATGGTGAAGAGCTTGTAAAGAAGATGGAGAAGTCCGGTGCCAAGGCTTACCTTGTCAACACAGGTTGGAATGGAACAGGAAAGAGAATCTCCATCAAGGACACAAGAGGTATCATCGATGCTATCCTCAATGGCGACATCCTCTCTGCTCCTACAAAGAAGATCCCATACTTCAACTTCGAAGTTCCTACAGAGCTCAACGGCGTAGACACAGGTATCCTTGATCCAAGAGATACATATGCAAACGCTGAAGATTGGGAAGTCAAGGCAAAGGATCTTGCTGGAAGATTCATCAAGAACTTCTCAAAGTACACAAATACAGAAGAAGGAAAGGCTCTCGTTGCCGCAGGTCCTCAGCTCTGATTTTGTACTTATTCCTAATGCGGGGTGTGCATCGTGCATGCCCCATTTTTCGTATATTGGGACTGAATTATATAACGAAACTATTGTTCTGAATTAATTCTTGGTTTACCATAAATATGGAGGTTTCTCTTGCTTTCTCATATCAAAAGACTATCTGTCATTGTCCTTATTCTTTGTCTCTTGGTTTCTTGTTCCACAAATAAAGAAATCGAAATATACAACCCCCATACAATAGATCAGGCCAAAGCTTTAGAGGATTGGAAACTTACAACTTTAATTGCAAAGGGAGACCAGGAAAAGAGTAGGCCTGTACCATATGTAATTGATGGCGTATCGAGTGGAGATAAGCTAGTCCTTGTGAGTGGAAGCGGAGAAGAGAGAGAAATAGAGGTTAAGGGTGAAAGCGTAGAGATCTACAACCTTCTCCTTGGTACTTCTTATTCCTGGAGAGTCCTGGATAATAGTGGAAAGATTATAAAAGAAGGCACCTTTTTAGTTTCCTCTGAGCCTCCAAGAAATATCTATGTAGACGGAATAACAAACGTAAGAGACTTGGGTGGCTGGAAAAGAGATAATGGAGAAGTTGTCAGACAGAGGCTTGTATATAGAAGCGCACGCCTAAATGAGAATGAAAGCGACGAAGTGTTGTTGAGTGACGAGGGCAGGAAGACTCTTCTCTCTCTTGGAATAAAGAGTGAAATAGATTTACGAAAGACCGTTGATAATGAGAACGGCGGTATAACAGCGAGCCCAATAGGAGAGGATGTAAATTATTACTCGATTCCTTTTGAAACAGGTGGAGGATACCTACAGAAGAATCTTTCTTCTTTCCCTTCTCTATTTAGCATTTTGGGAAACGCAGAAAACTATCCTCTTCTCTTCCACTGCTCTATAGGTACAGACCGTACGGGAGCCGTAAGCTTTGTATTGTTGTCTCTTTTAGGAGTAACGGAGGACGATTTATATAGAGACTATCTCTTCTCAAATTTCGGATATATCGAGGGAATAAGGCGCAAGTCTGCCATTGATGATTATCTTATGTATATAGAGAGATATCAGGGAGAGACAAGGAAAGATAAAGTCTACTCGATGCTTATTGAAAACGGAGTCGAAAAAAAAGATATAGACAGCTTTATTTTCATAATGACGGATAATGATTATCTTACGAGGAGAGAGAATAAATGAAGAAAACGCTTATCGTATGTCTCATTGTAGTGCTGGTAGTGGTTGCATCTGCATTTGGCATCGGTTATGGTATTGGTCGTGTTATTAAGAATGTTGGAAACATTAGCACATCCAACGGAGCCAACTTCAATTATAGTGATGCTGCGTCTTATAAAGTTGGAGACACTGAGATATCTTCCAAGGTATCGAAAATCACTATTAATTGGCTCAATGGCACTGTAAAAGTATCGGAATATAATGGAGATACTCTCTCTATTAAAGATGAAGTGGAGAGTGGGAATCTTACAGAAGAATTGAAGCTGAGATGGAAAAGAAACGGAAACGAAGTCATCATCCAATATGCCAAGGCCAATAAGAGACTGGATCTTGATGGACTAATAAAGAATATCGTGGTTATGGTCCCGTCTTCCTGGACTTTGGATGAATTGGATATAGACGTTGTGTCTGCTGATTCTGTAGTATCATTAAAAAACATTGATGAGATAGATTGGAATAGTGTAAACGGAACATTGGAGGCTCGAGTCGATAGTATTTCTTCTCTCGATGGAGATACTGTCAACGGAGATGTGAACTTATATGTAAAGAAGTCTGGTCCAAGAAAACTGGACTTGGAGAGTGTAAACGGTAATGTTACAATCTTTGTTCCATCCAACACTTCTTTTACACTAAAGAGAGAAAGCATAAATGGCTCATTGGACTCTGAATTTGCAGGTAAAGTCAGTGGAAATAAGACATTTATCGTTGGAAACGGAGACTATGACTGGGATATCGAGTCTGTAAACGGGAATGTGACAATAAGAGAAATATAGGGGATAAAATATGCCAAGAAAACCAAAATATACAAAAGAAGAGTTGATCGATACCGCTGTAGCCATCATAAGAGAAGAG
>JALFCJ010000207.1 GCA_022771185.1 Spirochaetales bacterium
GGTGCCCACACCCCTTCATCTATTCAGCATCTCTTGGACAACATCGAGGCATATAACTTTTATCCATGCTCAACCCTAGTATTCTCTACTGCTATCGACAAAAACTATAAAGAGATGGCAGATATCATCGTACCAAAATTCGATAAAGTTATAGTGATAGGTCTGGGAGAAAGTAAGAAATCTGATCCAGAGGCCATATACGATTATATATCTAAAAAATGGAATAATAAGATCGTCGAACTTTTAAATACTCCGGATGAAGTGTTCACAGATATCCTGGATAATACTCCTGATATGGGGCATGTTGTTGTTACCGGATCATTTTATCTGGTAGATTCTATATACAAAGCAATAACAAGAAGAGAGAAATGAGCACTATAAACTGGAAAGAACTAGAACTATTATTATCTGAAATGCCTCTTGAGAATAGCTATGTTCAGAAGATCACCGAGCATAGCGTCCATTCTTTTACCATCCATTTTTTCTCGAAAGAAGAGAAGGCATGGATGATGTATGCAGAAATCTCTTCTAACCACACTAGAGTCAATAGGACCGAGAAACTAAGGAAAAAGAGCAGCACCAACCAGCGTTTCACTCAATACCTGAAGGCACATATCATAGGAAGGCGTGTAGTAGAAGTAAAGCAATACCCCTTTGACAGGGCCTTCGTCCTTAAGCTCCAGAATAGCGACGACACTATTAACATGATATTTCGTCTCTACTCTGGCCCTGGCGCCAATGTAATAATAACGCGCGAAGACGGAACTATTCTTGAGCTCTTATTCCGTAGGCCCCAGAGAGGAGAAAGAAACGGAGAGAAACTCGTAGAAGAAGAGAGGACAAGTGAAGGCAAAAAGACTTGGAGCGTCAGACCTTACACTGGTGATAGTTTTAATGAGTATATAGATAGGGAAGAAGACAAAGAGTCGAAAGACGAGAAGAGAGACGAGTATCTACTTATTCTCAAAGAAAGGGAAAACAGGGAAATTAAAGCCTTGGAAGATAAACTCATGAGAATCAATGAGCGTATCCAATCAACTAGGGGCTTTGAAGAGACGAAGCATTATGCAGACCTACTCTCTTCTAACATCTATATGGTGAAGAAGGGCATGACATCCATTACTCTCGACGACTGGGAGAAGGGAGAGAAGGTCACGATATCTTTGGATCCAGAGCTAAGTCCAACAGAGAATAAAGAAAAGTTATACTCCCGTTATAGAAAAGATAAGACTTCTCTTTCTATGGCAATAGAGGAAAAAGAAAAGACAGAGAAGACAATTCAGGAAACAAAAGAGAAGTACGATTATCTTTTCTCTCCTCTTACACCCCTAGATAAAATCAAAAAAGAAGTCGAAGGCAAAAGCACAGGAAACGAGAAAGTAAAAGAAGGTCGACCTGGTGTTTGGGTCAAGAGTAATGGCTGGGATATAATCATAGGAAGAAACGCAAAGGAGAATGATGAGATTCTACGTTCCTATACCCGTGGCTCCGACGTATGGATGCACACTAGAGACTTTAGCGGGGGATATATCATAATAAAAGCCCAGAAAGATAGGACTGTACCACTTCCAGTCTTACTTGATGGGGCCAGCCTCGCAATCCATTTTTCTAAAGCCAGAAAGAACGGGAAGGCAGATTTATATTATACTCAAGTAAAATACTTAAGAAGAGTAAAAGGCGGCAAGACAGGTCTTGTTCTCCCTACTCAAGAGAAGAACCTTAATGCCACAGAAGATGAAGAGAGAGTAAGGAGAATACTGGGAAATGAAAATGAAATATCATGAAGGAATCTTTTATCCTGAGGACAAAACTGAATTGGATTCTCTTCTTGGGAACGTGAATGTCGATAAGACAGCATCAGCCTTGATTCTCCCCCACGCATCTCTCAAGACAATAGCTTCTCTTGTCAGAGAGGGTTTCTCATATTCCAAGGACAAGGAAAGGGTCATAATCCTATCCCCTCTCCACTCTCATAGGGCAGAGGGAGAAAAGGGATTCTTCTTCGAGGGAGAGCTCCTACCCTCCTCCAATATGTTTCACCTTGTAGCAGAAATAAGAGAGATGTATGCAGAAGAGGAGCCGGGAGCGGAAGAGCTCATCCCTTTTATTGAAAAATATATGTCAGAAGCAAAATGGGCAGTGCTCTACTCTGATATCAAATTATCAGAGGAGTCAAAAAGACTCGCTTCTTTCCTCTCTCGGTACAATACACCATCTACTCTCTTCATCGTCTCCACAAATCTTTCACCTAAGTGTAATAAAACTGAAGAATGTGAAATGTGGAGAGAGAGTGCAAAGAAAGCTTTGGCTGAGGGAAAGGAGCTAATTGACAAAGCCAACAAGCACCTTATTTCTTTCTGTGGGGTGGGAATAACGGATGCTTTGGAAAGACTCATCCCTGGCGGTTGGGTAAGTGTTAATGACAACAAAGATGAGACTACTGCACATTCACTTCTTATTAAAGGAGGAGAGAATTGATAGATATTACACAAAAGACCGTAGGTGGCGTAGAGATGACTGCTCTTCGCTTCGGCACAGACAAGTTCGATATTCCTGTTCATCTTATGCAGAAAGAGAGAGAAGCCTGCATTCTCGTTACAGATGAAGATATTGTCTCTTTTCCTTGGAATGGTGTTACAAAGGACAAAGACGGCCAATATCTTTTGCTTGATAAGTGCAATCTTGAAGATATCTGGACTCTCTCTACAACAAATAGAGAAAGGGCATTGGACTTAGTAAGAAAGACAGCTCTTGGAATAAAGAAAGGCGGAAAGAAGTTTGCTGATCTCTCTACAGGCATTTTCCCTCTCTATAGAATCTACATCAAAGACAAGAAGGACATCTTGATCCTCCCTGAGGATGCAGCTTCCATCCTTGCTGTATCACTGGTCCGTTCAGATATGGACGCATGCAGTAAGGACCTAACAAAAAAAGACACTGAAGTCGGTTATACTCTTATCCTTGAGATGGCTGAGCTTCTATATTTTGCTTCATCAGGTCGTTTCCCATATAAAGACGAAGAAGTAAGAAGAAGTGGATACAATGAGATTCCTCTTGAGTTCTACACTCCCCTTCTCGATGAAAAGACTTCTTCTTTTATTACTTCTACTCTCTCTATGAAAGAGAGAAACCAAAGGAAGATCAGCGGCAACAATGGTCCTGAGAAATCAATAGGCTGGTTTATCGATAGCACGGAATCTCTTACTTGGAACTTAAAAAATAGAACTGAAGAAGAAAAAGAGATTGAAGCAAAGAATACCGAAGATAATGAAGAGTTTAAGAAGCTCTGGAAGGAAAAGAGCAGGAAGGCAAAGACTCGTAAGTTCTGGGCTGAGAAAGGCGCTGTAATTGCTGTCACTGTCCTCATCGTCGGCTTTGTCTCCTATTTTGTAGGCAACTGGCTTTATCAGACATTCAGGCCACCTGTAACAAGAGATTTGAGCCAGAGTGAGATTATTGAGCACATGTACTCTTGTCAGAATAACCTGAATGCAACGGAGCTGGATGAAGGCTTTAAAGGAGACGTAGCTCAGTTTAATGAAGTATTGAACCTCTATGTCACTTCCACAACAAGAAAGGCTTATGAATACATTGATGCCATTACATCCGCTGAATCTTGGATTGAAGAAGGAAAGCCATCCCTTGTAAAGGACACCTGGGTATATGGAGTAATCCCAATCTCAATCACAGAGACGGAAGAGAACCATTTTGTTGCAAAGACAGAGTGGTATACCCCATTTGCCTTTGATGATGAAGCCGAGGAGGCATATGGAGAAGAAGCTGGATTCTCAAGGACATTCATCTATGAAGTCACCCAGGAATTTGACTTTGAATGGAATAAACGAGGCTGGTGGGTCTGCACCAAGAATGAGATTACAGATTACAATCTCTTAAGTGTAGAATACACGCCTTATCTAGAAAACACTATCTGATTATGCGTCTCCTTTTCGGAGACGTTTTTCTTTCATCTATCAAATCTCACTTATTATATAAAATAAATATTATTTACATTATCCCAGTTATTGCATAGATTTATTTGTGTTATAGGAAGAAATGCAGTAATACTATTACCACAAATGGATCGTATTCTATCCAACCTTGGAAAGAATATTAAACTAGCAAGATTAAGACGCAGACTTTCTGCAGAAATCGTAGCAGAAAGGGCCGGGATAAGTAGAGCAACTCTTACAAAAAATGAAAAAGGCTCTTCTTCTGTTGCCATGGGAATATATGCTTCTGTTCTATTTGCATTAGGATTAGAGAAAGATCTACTGAAGGTAGATTCTGATGATGCACTAGGTAGAAAACTTCAAGATTTAGACCTAGTTGTTCATAAAAGGGCACCAAAGAGAAAAAAAGATATTTAGACTATCTCTTAATGTATACTTCCTCTCACCAAGGCAAAAAACCAAATCTTTCTTTGATTAAGTTGTTTATTCCATCGTAGTCGTTAGGAGAAAACCAAGTAGTATCTTTAAAAGAAGAGAAAAAAGTCATCTGTCTTTTAGCGTACTTGATAGAGGATCGTACTATCATGTCTTTGATAGATGAGATGCTGCACTCTCCGCTGGAAAGAGCATCAAACCACTCTCTATACCCTATGCCCTGCATCCCTGGCCAAGAAGGCTCGGCTCCCATTCTCAAGAGCTTCTTCATCTCTTCCACGGCTCCGTTATCAAACATGATGTCTACTCTAAGCTTTATTCTCTCCTCTAGCTCCTTTTTATCTCTTTTGAGACCTATGATCACAAAATCGATATCAGAGCGGACAGAGTCGGAGACAGGGAAAGAAGAGAGAGGGCGCCCTGTGTCTTTTATGACTTCCAAAGCCCTGCTGATTCTATATCTATCGTTCTTGTCGATTTTCTCTGCAGCTTTTTTATCTAGAGCTTCTAGGCGAAGGTAAGCAGCATCCAGCCCTATTTCATCTATCTCTTTCTGGATTTCTTCTCTTGTCTCCCTGTTTGATATAGGAGTCAAGGAAGGACCATATAATAGCTGCTTGAAATAGTATGCAGTACCCCCAGTTATCAGAGGGATTCTGCCTCTAGAGTTTATTTCTTTAATTAAGTTTTCGGCATCATTACAGAAATCCCCCGAGGTATATTGCTCCCAGGGGAATCTGATATCAACCAGATGGTGAGGTATTTTATCCATCAACTCTTTCTCTGGCTTGGCAGATGCTATATCAAGGTATTTATATACCTGAACGCTATCAGCGTTTATTATTTCATAGCCGAATGAGAAGAGCTCTTCTGTAAGACCAGTCTTACCGACAGCTGTAGGTCCAAAAAGAACTACAGCCCTATCCTTATTGGTCTTCCTTTGCAATGTCGTATTCAATCTCGCCGTTAAGGGCACGGGAAAGAACTACAGAAACAACCTTGTCTCCGTTTTTCTCGATTTCCTTTTTCTTATCTGTAGCACTATAGATGTTGGCCTCCTTAATGGCGACACATGTCATCTCGTATACATTTGTTTCGTTGTCGATAAGTTTATCAAGTGGAATGTTCAAAGCCAAATCTCCTTATCATTGTGTGTAAGCTTTTCTATTGTATGTAAAAGTGATGATTCAATCAACAACCACAACTACGTGTTTTCTTCTCTACTTCCTTAATAATCAAAGAAACAATCTCATCTGGAGTCTTGTCGTCTGTTGCTATAATAAGATCGGCATACTCTTCAGGCTTACTGTTGTCGATACCATAGATCGTCTTATATCTATTTGTATCATTCTCATCACGCCTTATAGTCTCTTTATATCTTTCTTCCAGACTTCCGCCTTCTCTATTATAGACTCTCTTGGCTCTCGTCTCTGCAGTAGCTGTCAAATAGACCTTTAAGTCAGCTTCTTTCAGCATCCAGATAGCCAATCGGGAGGCAAGAATGCAGTCTTTCTGCTCCATAGCCATCTCCACTTGGCGTCTATCTAATTCTCTATCTATATCATAGTCATCTTCAGCCATACGACAGAAGGTCCAGAAGTCTACGCCTCTTTCCTGGGCCATCTGACGAAAAGTAAAGTTGACCATAGGGTAACCAAGTTTTTCAGACAAAAGAGTAGAAACTGTGGTGTTTCCACATCCACTTTTACTTGATATTGCAATTCTCATTCTATGTTCCTCGCTTGTTCTCTTATATCTTCCAGTGCATCCTTCATTTTTACGACTTCCAAGTTGATCTCAACCATCTGGCTCTTACTAGCAGTGGTATTGATCTCTCTGTTCATCTCCTGACATAAGAAGTCCAGCTTCTTTCCTACGCTTTCATCGCTTTCAAGAAGCTTGTCGTATTCAGAGAGATGGACTTTTAGTCTTGAGCACTCTTCGTTGATAGAGTACTTCACAAGAAGAGCAGCCACTTCACTAAGGAATCTTGGGTCATCCTTCCCCTTCTCTCCCAAGAGCTCTTCATATTTTTCAAGAAGTATTTTCTTGAAGTATTCTTCCATCTCATCTTTTTTGCTTAGGATTATCTCGAGAGAAGCCTTAAACTTCGCACCAAGTTTCTCCAAGTCTTTCTTAGTGCCTTCCCCTTCTCTCTTCTTATTCTCAAGTAGCATCGCCAAGGCTTCTCTGACAGCGCTTTCTACACCTTCTTTATAGTAATCCTGATCTACAGTGCGAGTGTTTGAAATAACACCCTCCAGTGTTGTGTAGAAGCCTGCATCAGGAAGAGCTGCGCCAGTTAGAGAGGAGATACGCTCAATAGAGTTTTTATACTGCGTAAGAAGATTTTCATCCAACACCAATTCACTGGGCATTGAGAGAGTCTTAAGTTTCAAAGAAACATCCAAGTGCCCTCGACTTACTGTTTTCTTTATCTCTTCGTCTACATATGTCTCATAAGAAGACAACAGCGGATTGATTGTGTGGGAGATATCGAGATAACGGTTATTATAGCTTTTTATCTCCACTTCCAAAATATAATCGCTGGACTTATATATACTGTGGCCGTAGCCTGTCATGCTTTTCATTATTCTACCTCTGTATTATTGAGTGTAACTATTTCTCTCTCGCTTTCCACTTTGATGGATCTAAGAAGATTAACGCCCTCTTCCTCTGTCCTTGCAATTGCTACTCCAGAAAGATGCTTAGTCAGCGGAGAGTATATTACTCTTTCAAAGGCCTTCTTAAGGTCCAATACTGCTTTATCGTCATAAGAATATAGAATGACTACAAAATATGCGTCACATAGCATCTTTGCCCAAAGAGTAGGATCATTAAATATATTTACTCCTGGATAAAGAGCAACAATCTTCCCAGAGAAAGATTCTTTCTCTTCTTTGAACTCATCCTTAGACCAAATAGATAATACTTTTCCCAGCCTTAAAGAAAATGAGGGTGCACTGCAGTGCATCCTCACCTCTTCCGGCATAGTGTTTTTTTTCTTGCCGAACATAAAGCCTATTAAAAAGTTACTTTGAGAGCTTGGCGTTGCACTCTTTGCAGATCTTGACCTTAGCTCCGTCAATTTCCTTTTCATAAAGGCACTTGACAGCAGTTCTCTTGCATACTGGGCATTCTGCTCTTCCGTTGTTGAACTGATCTCTGATGCCGCTTCCTCTATGTGCTTTGGACATGTCATTCTCCTTGTTTGTTAATTAACTCTGTTAGAATAGTTGAATCTATGCCTTTCGGTCAATAGTGTTGTTTCTATTAAGAAAACGACTTTCTTGGCTTGAAGTATCTATTCTTGCCGTCAACCTTGGCTACGATGACTACTCCTGGAATCTTTTCTGTTTCTTTTGCAAAGTGTGAAAGATCGTCAAAGAAACTCATCCACTCTCCGCCGTCATGAGGAACATCTATCTGGAAGTCGCCGTTATCAGAGAGAGCCGTAGCAAGATTTGCTGGCATATCGATGACCTTTGTCTCGATATTAGGGATATCGACTTCATCCATTGCCTTTACGACAACATGGTATGCACCGTTTTTATGCCAGATTACATGGACAAAAGTATCATTTCTATCCATCTCTTCGTGTCTGAGGATGAAATAGCACATTCCTGGGAATGAAGCCATTGTCAAATCATCAAGAGGAGTCATGTGGAACATCTTGTCTTCGTCATCTTCCGAGTAGTAATAAGAGACGCTATCAGCATATCCACGCTTTCTCAGTAGCTCCTGATATCCCTTGATATACTTCTCAAGCTTCTCCATCAAATCATAGTCTCTCTCTTCTTCAGTAAAGACATGATATTTGAAGTGTGTTATAGGCTGGAGATGATCATCAGATTCATATAGGTATTTGAGATCCATCTCATCGAAGTCCATTACAATATATAATCCGCCGTGGTTTTCAGGTTCAGTTAAGATTCCACCGCCCTTTTTAAGATTGGATTGGTTTTCAAGTGTTTTCTTCATTTTTATTTCCTCCATCTCTAATATGGTTATATCACTAGAAATGTAAAGATAAAAGCAAAAAATGCAACAAAACGCAACAGATATTTTTTAATCGATAAAGATGTTATCAGAAAGCAGCAAAAAACATATAGGGAGGAATCTTTATTACCCCGTCTTCAACTACCTGGATTTTGATATATTTGAAAAGATATTGTTTAATTCTTTTTACCCTTGTTAACTTATTCTTTTGAATAATACACAAGGTAATAAATGCTCAAATCCCCCAGCTACACGCAAAGTAAGAATTGCTCAACCCCCTAGCAATACGCAAAGTAAGACGTTTAACTACATATAATTTTTATATAACTTTGGTTATATGCTATTTTTATGGAAAATATGAAATAGATCTACATTAAATAAGTCTAAGAGATCGTCTTAAGACTTCTACCTTACGATTTTTTCAGGAAGAAGAGTTAATAAGAATGGTGCTAATTTTCTTGTTCAGATAGTTAGACCTATAAACATAACTCTTATTCCATATCCTCTATTCCATACTCTCCATATAAAGAAAGAAGTTTGGCATAGAAACCTTTCTTGCCCATAGCTTCTCTGAATGTTATTGTCTTAGTCTTATTCTCTTTCTTGAGTTTATCTATCTCGATTTCGCACTCTTTATATAATCTCTTTATATCAGAGTGCATCTTTCTATATTTTTCCAACTCATCATTCATCGTAATACCTCCAATGCCGCCTTAAGAGTAACATTAGACATTTCCACTTCATCTTTTTCTTCAGAGAAGCTGAAGTCATCTTTAACGCCTGTGCACCAATTGATTGAATAACAAAGGGCCGCCATCTTTATTCCTTTTTCCAGCATAAGTGTCATCTCACTTCCCCCTGTCATTCCAACTACATCAGCGCCAAGTATTCTATAAGCGTTGACCTCAGCCTTTGTCTCGAACCTTGGGCCATTTGTAGTAAGATAAATTACACCCTCTTCTGCTTCCTGCAGAGCAGTCTTTAGTTTCTTTGATAGATTCTTATCAAAAGGATTAGATACTGATGTGTGCTTTACTCTCTCAGAGAAGAAAGTGATGTTACGCCCAGAGAAGTCCATATAATCTGAGATAATTCCATATCCTCCCATCTTTACTTTTTCTGTAATAGAGCCCACGCAATATATTCCAACGACTTCATCTACCCCCAATAGACTAAAGGCCTCGATATTTGCCAAGTAGTTTATTTTGTGAGGAGGGATGGAATGATTACTACAGTGTCGGGGAATGATCACAACGCCGTCATAAACAAAGTACTCTACTTCTCCATACTTTGTTTCGATTACATGAGAGTTTCTCTTTATTTCTTCTATTTTATCTACGCCTGTTCCTGCAATGATTCCTTTCATAGAGTCAGAATAACACATATTGCGATTACCTAAAATACACTCATTCTTCACTCAAGGATTCAAACTTTTATTGCCCCAAAAAGGAAGAAGGATTAGAGTATTTTGAGATAACTAACTAAGGAGAGATATTAATGAAGACAGTCAAAACAACAGCAGTTCTTCTTATGCTCGTCGTATTCACAGTATCTTCTCTCTTTGCAACAGG
>JALFCJ010000210.1 GCA_022771185.1 Spirochaetales bacterium
TTTCTTACAGCCTCTGTGTAGTCTCCGGTGTTGATTTCATGGAATGTTAATCCATCTGGGCTGGTGGCTGACCAAAGTCTCTGCGTGTTGACTGTCTTTCCACCATAACCGACGATAGGAGTATCATAAGCGACACCGTTCACCTGTTCTGTGGGGACCCACTTGAATACATCTTTTCCGTTTTCCCTTATGTGGGTTACACTGCCGCCGAAATACACAGGGTAGGTGAGGTCAGGCCTCTTCAGTTCCCAAGGGTTGCCGTCTTTAAGCCAGCTGTCCGGCTGCTCTGTCTGATACCCGTTTTTGATCTGCTGGCGGAAAATACCATAGTTATATCTGATGCCATAACCATAGGCAGGGAGTTCCAATGTTGCCAAAGAATCCATAAAACAAGCTGCCAGTCTTCCAAGGCCTCCATTTCCAAGACCTGCATCCGGCTCTGTATCTGCAAGTTCTTCATAATCATATCCAAGGCTTGAAAGGGCATCTTTTACCTGCTTCTCGATTCCAAGGTTTATGATATTGTTTGTCATTGCTCTTCCCATGAGGAATTCCAAGGACAAATAGTAGACTCTCTTGCTATGTTTTGCTCTCTGAGTCTTTCTGGAAAGATCCCACTGGTGAATGATTCTGTCACGGATTGCGTAGGCTATAGCCTCATATCTTCCTTCTTTGGTGGTATGGTAGACATCAGCATCCTGGTTGTACTTCAACTGTTCTGCAAAATCTCTTGCAATGTCTTTTGCAGACTCACCGTATCTGGTGCGTTCTATTTCTGCCACGATAGTCCTCCTTATGGACATATAAAATACATTTTTTATTTCATGTATTTCTTGTTATCTAATCCAATAACAAAGACAATATAAAATAGAAAATCAAAAAAATGAACCTCTGTGGACCGTTACTGTCGACAAATTATCATTTCTTTCAAAAATTTTTATCTGTGAAATGTTGAAAAAACAGGTCAACATCTCTAAAATCAGTAGAGAGAATCCCTAAATCGACACAAAAGGGGTCACAGGTCATTGACACGATGCGTGATGATTTGCTACAGTTGCCATTGCGTGTCGCGCTTAGGCGTGCAATGCTCTTGTAGCTCAGTCGGTAGAGCACCACCATGGTAAGGTGGGGGTCGGCGGTTCAAATCCGCCCGGGAGCTCAAAATTAAGGCCCTATGGCCTCAGGAGTTGTATATGGCAAGTTCAAAGAAGAAAGGCCCAGTAGAAAAGATTGCCCTTCAGTGCACAGAGTGCAAGCAGAAGAATTATACTACAGAGAAGAATCGCCGCAATACACCGGAGAAACTCGAGCTCATGAAGTATTGCCCATTCGAGCACAAGCACACTCTCCACAGAGAGACAAAGATTAAATAAGTCTGGTATCTTCGAGGTGCGAGCAGGTCAGTAGCTCCAACGGTTAGAGCACTGGTCTCCAAAACCGGGTGTTGGGGGTTCGAATCCCTCCTGGCCTGCTGGCACCTCGAGGCTTTGAGGAGTAGGAATGAAGAAGATTGCAAGATATTTTAAAGAATGCTGGCTTGAGCTGAAGAAGGTCTCTTGGCCTACAAGAGATACAGTTGTACGTTACACAGGTATTGTAATCGTATCTACACTTATCTTCGGCATCGTTCTTGGCATCGTCGACGTTGGAATCGGTCAGTTGATGGACCTGATTTTCTAATCGACCACAGAATAGGAAAAAACGATGGAAAAGGGATGGTACGTAATCCAGACATATTCAGGCTACGAACAGAAGATTGAGAAGATCCTCACCAAGTTCATGGAGAAGGATTCTGTGTTTGCTCAATACTGCACAGGTGTCAATGTCCCCACAGAAAAGGTCAATGTAAAGAATGAGAAGGGTGAACTCAAGATTGAAGAGAGAAAGATTCTTCCTGGATATATTTTGGTTGAGCTCCAGTTGCCTGATGCAGGTTGGAATTCAGTGCTGTCTAAGATTGTCGGCATCAATGGCGTCTCTGGTTTCTTGACAGCTGACCCTACCGGCAAAAAACCACCTAAGCCTCTCTCAACGGATGAACACAAGAAGATTCTTGTCCGCATGGGAGAGCTTCCTGAAGAAAAGACCTTCAGACCTAAGCAGGATTTCTCTCTTGGGGAAGAAGTTCTCATTACATCTGGTCCATTTGCTTCGTTCAATGGAACCATTGATGAAATTGACCTCCAGAAGGGTAGGTTGAGATTGTCTGTACAGATTTTCGGACGTTCAACTCCTGTAGAAGTCGATTTCAACCAAGTAGAAAAGGTTCTCTCGTAAGGGGAGGACTTTTTCCGATTTTTAACATCTTTATTTAGTAATCTCCCCTCTATGCCAAGCATACAGGGTGGGAGCTCCTCGTTGAGGAGCGTTAATACCAGCGAGGAACCCCGCTTATATCGGTCAGCTCAGACCAGGTTCCTACGTAAGGAGAAAAAAATGGCAAAGAAGAAGGTTACCGCAGTAATCAAGCTTCAGTGCCCTGCTCAGAAGGCTACTCCGGCACCACCAGTTGGTCCGGCACTTGGTCCTCATGGAGTCAGTGCACCTCAGTTTGTCCAGCAGTTTAATGACAAGACCAAAGGTTTTGAAGCTGGACTTATCATCCCAGTCATCATCACTGTCTACTCAGATAAGAGCTTTACTTTTATCCTGAAGACTCCACCAGCAGCAGTTCTTATCAAGAAGGCTCTTGGCATCCAGACAGCATCCGGCACACCTAACAAGGTTAAGGTTGGAAAGCTTACAGATGCGCAGCTTACTGAAATTGCTCAGACAAAGCTTGCAGATCTTAATGCATACGACATCGATGCAGCCAAGAAGATCATCGCAGGTACAGCACGTTCAATGGGCGTAGAGGTGGAGAAGTAAGATGAAAAGAGGCAAGAAATATCAGGAAGTCCTGAAAAAAGTAGACAGAAGCAAGAGCTACACACTCAAAGAAGCTGCAGCACTCGCAAAAGAGTGTTCTTATGCAAAGTTCGATGAGACAGTGGAACTCGCAGTGAAGCTCACTCTCAAGAAGAGTCAGTCCGTAAGAGACACAGTCGTTCTTCCAAACCAGTTCTCTGCACAGAAGAAAGTTCTCGTCTTTGCAAAGGGCGACAAGGCTGAAGAGGCAAGGGCAGCAGGTGCAGCTTACGTTGGTGACAGCGACCTCATCGATCAGATCAAGGGTGGTTGGATGGATTTCGACGTCGCAGTCGCTACTCCTGACATGATGAAGGAAGTCGGTAAGCTCGGTCCTATCCTTGGACGCAGAGGCCTCATGCCTAACCCAAAGACACAGACCGTAACTAACGACATTAAGGGAGCTCTCGCAGAGCTCAGCAAGGGTCGTGTAGAATTCCGTTCTGATAAGACTGGAGTTGTACACTTGGCAGTCGGTAAGGTAAGCATGGATGCTGACAAGATCACCGAAAACGCAGTTGCTATCATCTCTGAAATCCTCAGAAAGAAGCCAGCTGACGCAAAGGGAGACTATGTCGTTTCTGTAGCTCTTTCTTCGACAATGGGCCCTGGCGTTCGTGTAGACGTCAAGGATGCAGTTGAATCTGCAAACGCATAATGGAGGACAAAAATGGAAGAATTCAAGGCTCACATCAATAAAGCTAAGGAAGATGCTGTTGCTGCACTCCGTGAAGAGTTTGCCGGATACGACGGATACATCTTTGCGGATTACAGAGGCATGACAGTTGCACAGATCACTCAGATCAGAAAGGATTTGAGAAAGGATGATGCAGCATTCAAAGTTGTAAAGAACCGCTATGCAAAGATTGCTCTTCAGAACCTTGAGAAGGGTGGAGCAGAAGAGCAGATGGTTGGTCCTACAGCTGTTGCTCTCGTAAAAGGCGACACAGCTAACGTTGTTGCAAAGGTTCTCTTTGCTGCAAACAAAGACGGTGTCAATGTTCAGGTCAAGGGTGCTCTTCTTAACGGTGAAGTCCTCTCAGCTGAACAGATCGAAGCAATCTCCAAGCTTCCTACAAAGTTGGAACTCATCGCTTCTCTCATGGGAACAATGAAGGCTCCAGTCCAGAAGCTTGCTGCAACACTTTTGGCTTACGTCGAGTCCAAGGGTGGCGTTGCTTCAGAAAACTAAAAAAACATACGGTCCTAGTCTTCGCGTAACCTGCTAGACCGTTAAAAAACTTTATAAGGAGAAGATAATATGGCTACAAAAGAAGAAATCCTAGAATCCATCGCAGCTATGAGCGTTATGGAAGTCTCTGAACTCATCAAGATGATGGAAGAGAAGTTTGGTGTTGTTGCTGCAGCTGCTGCTGTTGCTGCTGGTCCTGCTGCTGGTGCAGCTGAAGCTGCTGAAGAGCAGACAGAGTTCAACGTAACTCTCAAGTCTGTCGATGCTGCTAAGAAGATCGCTTGTATCAAGGAAGTCAGAGCTATCACAGGTCTTGGCCTCAAGGAAGCTAAGGAACTCTGCGAGAACGGCGGTATGATCAAGGAAGCTGTAAGCAAGGAAGAAGCTGCTTCTATCAAGGAGAAGCTCGAAGCTGCTGGTTGTGTTGTCGAAGTAAAGTAACACAAGTTTATAAACGGTACCCAGTGTTCCATCAGGGGGCACTGGGGCTTTGCCGTCTATTTTGACGTACCGTAATACCCTGAAAATATATAACGGAAAGCGAAAGCTCCGGAACGCCTCAGTTCCATTATGGAGGTACAACGATATGGCCGGAAACGGTAAAGAATTTGAGAGAGTCAACATTGGATCCGAAGTACTCAACGAGTACCCTGTTCCAAATCTTGTGGAGATACAGACATCCTCTTACAAGGATTTTCTGCAACTTGACAAAATCATGAACGGGCAAGAGCCGGACGAAGAACTGGGACTCGAACACCTTTTTAGGACATACTTCCCAATCGAGTCTCCCAATCATGAGATGAAAATTGAGTATGCTGGATATAGTGTAGATCCTAATGATGTCTATGCAATGAAGTCCGAAACAGAATGTAAGCGAAAGGGTTCTACATTCGGTGTTCCTGTAAAGGTAAAGATCAGACTCGAGAAACGTAACGGCGAGATTCAGGAGAAGGAAATCTTCTTCGGTGAATTCCCTGTTATGACAGATCGTGGTACCTTCATCATCAACGGTTCTGAGAGAGTCATCGTTTCTTCTATTGTAAGAAGCCCTGGCGTCATCTTTAAGAACATGAACAAGAAGGGACAGAAGAGCTCACTCTTTACAGCAAACCTCTATCCTTACCTTGGATCAATGCTTTCTTTCGTATTTGAAAGAACAAACGTTGATGATAAGGAAAATAAGATTGACTTCTCTATAGACTCATCTGACGAGAACAAGAAGGCTAAGGAAGTCATGATCTATGCTGCAGCCCATAACATCATCTACGCTACTTCTCCAAGAAGTAAGGATGATACACAGTCATTCAAGAAGATCGCTATCCCTGTAACCTTCTTTATGAGAATGCTGGGTTTGGATACAAGAGATAAGATTGTATCTCAGTTCTACTCATCAGAGCTTATCGACACGGAGACATATGATGGCCACTATCCACGTTTCTTGTATAAAGATGTAAAGAAAGATGGCAGAACAGCTTGGTGTGCAGGCGATGAAGTCCAGGCTTTGGATCTTCAGGAAATGGCTGCAATGGGAATCAAGGATATTGAAGTCGTCGATACAGAAGAGACTAACCTTGACGACCTTCCTGCTATGGCTATCTTGAAGACTCTCCAGCAGGAAAGAATCCTTATTTATCGTGTTCTTTTGGGTGATGTATCCGCTCTCAACAAGAGAGCCCTCACTTTGGATAAAGAGAAGTGGGAGAACGTCCAGAGAATATATAGGGAAGAGGGAAAGGAATTCAGAGACCTCTATCTTTCATATGTTGCTGAAAAGTGGAAGACATTCCTTCCTCAGCACATCAGAACTAATACTTCTGATTATGACAGAGTCCTTACATACTATCAGGAATTCTTCAGAGACAAGAATCGTTACGATTTCTCAAAGATCGGTAGATATAAGCTCAACAAGAAATTCTTCGGTATGGACGAAGATAAGTACATTAAAGAGACAACTCTCACTATCGAAGATGTAATCCAGACATCCAGAATGATCATGGACTTCGGTGATGGTAAGTTTGGAAAGGATGATGAAGACTCCCTTGGAAACAGAAGAGTCAGAACTGTAAGAGAGCTTCTTGAAAACAGCCTTGCTGATGCCTTCAGTAAGATGGTAAAGGCAGCAAAAGACAAGATGAACATTTCTGAAGATGATGTAAAGCCTCAGGATATCATCTCTATCAAGCCTATTATCGGTACTGTAAGAGAGTTCTTCGGTTCATCTCAGCTTTCACAGTTCATGGACCAGGTAAACCCACTTGCAGAGCTTACTCATAAGAGAAGAATTAGTGCTATCGGTCCAAAGGGTGGTATCAAGAGAGATAACGCAAGACAGCTGTTTGACGTCAGAGACGTAAACTACACTCACTACGGTAAGATTTGTCCTATTGAAACACCTGAAGGTGGAAACATCGGTCTTATCCTTACTCTTGCAAACTATGCAAAGATCAATGAGTTCGGTTTTATCGAGACACCATATAGAAAGGTTCTGGACGGTGTAGTTACAGATGACTGCCAGTATCTTGATGTAAACGATGAAGAGAAGGCAAAGATCGCTCAGGGTAACGCTTATGTAGAAAAGAACGATAAGGGTGAATTCGTTCTTAAGGGAGATGTTTCTGTAAGAGCTATGCAGGACTACTCCACAGCTTCTCCAAGCGATATTGACTGGATGGATGTATCTCCTAAGCAGGTAGTATCTGTTGCAGCTTCCCTCATTCCGTTCCTTGAACATGACGACGCAAACAGAGCCCTCATGGGATCAAACATGCAGCGTCAGGCAGTTCCTCTCGTATTCCCTGAGACTCCAAGAGTCGGTACAGGTATGGAAAAGAGAACAGCTTATGACTCATGTATCATGGTAAAGGCTAGAAGAGCAGGTGAGGTTGTATATGTTTCCAGCGTTGCAATCAAGGTCAAACCTAATAAGCCTTCAGTTCCAAATGAGCTTGATGTCTATGAGCTTAGAAAATATGAGATCACAAACCAGGATTCCTGTATGAACCAGAGACCACTTGTAAATGTGGGCGATAAGGTTGAGAAGGGTTCTGTCCTCGCAGACGGACCAAGTACAGATCATGGTGAGCTTGCCCTCGGTAGAAACATTCTCGTCGGATTCGTTCCATGGAATGGTTATAACTACGAAGACGCCGTCCTTATCAGCGAGCGTGTTGTAAGTGAAGATATCTACACTTCAATCCATATTAAGGAATATGAAGTGGATAGAAAGGAAACTAAGCTTGGTGAAGAGAGATTCTCAAGAGACCTCCCTAACACAAGTGACAGAGCTGTCGAACACTTGGATAGCGACGGTATCGTATGCATCGGTACATATGTAAGATCCGGTGATATCCTTGTTGGTAAGACAACACCAAAGACAGAGACAGAGAATACTCCTGAACAGAAGCTTCTCAACTCAATCTTCGGTGAAAAGTCAAAGGATACAAGAAACGCTTCTCTTGTTGTTCCTCATGGTGTCGAAGGAACTGTAATCGATATCCAGAGAATTACAAAGAAGGAAGAGCTTGCTCCAGGTTCACTTGAGACAGTAAAAGTCTATATCGCTACAAAGAGAAAGCTTAAGCAGGGCGATAAGATGGCTGGTAGACATGGAAACAAGGGTGTCGTATCTAGAGTACTCCCTCAGGAAGATATGCCATACATGGAAGACGGTACACCACTTGATGTATGTCTCAACCCGCTTGGCGTTCCTTCTCGTATGAACATCGGTCAGCTTATGGAGACTCAGCTTGGTTGGGCAGCTGTAAAGAATGATATCTGGTATAAGACTCCTGTATTCCAGTCTGCAACAATGGAGCAGATTGAGAATGAGATGGTTAAGGCTGGTCTTCCAAAAGACAGTAAAGTAACTCTCTACGATGGAAGAACAGGCGTTCCATTCGTCAACAAGGTATTCTGTGGATATATCTACTATCTCAAGCTCCATCACCTTGTAGACGATAAGATGCATGCCAGAGCAACCGGTCCATACTCATTGGTTACTCAGCAGCCTCTTGGTGGTAAGGCTATGTTCGGTGGTCAGAGACTTGGAGAAATGGAAGTCTGGGCATTCGAGGCATATGGTGCTGCAAATAACCTTCAGGAACTTCTCACAGTCAAGTCTGATGATATGAAGGGAAGAGTCAACATCTACCAGTCTATCGTCAAGGGCGAGCCAGCAGAACAGCCTGATGATCTTCCAGAAGGCTACAAGGTTCTTTGTCAGGGACTTAGAGGTCTTGCATTGGATCTTGCTGCATATGATGAAAATGGAAATCTCATTCCTCTTACAGAGAGAGACAAAGAGATTATCAATAAGAAAGAAAAGGAAAAGAACAACCAGTAGGAGGTAAGGGATGAGCGATACACATGACATCAATACACTTAGAATAAAGATTGCATCCCCGGAACAGATTCTCGACTGGTCCTATGGTGAAGTAAAGAAGCCAGAAACAATCAATTACCGCTCTCTTAGACCAGAGCGGGATGGATTGTTCTGTGAGCGTATTTTCGGAACCACAAGAGACTGGGAGTGCTGGTGCGGAAAGTTCAAGAGCAAAAGATATAAGGGAACAATTTGCGAACGCTGTGGCGTCGAGGTTACGGAAAAGAAGGTGAGAAGAGAGAGATGCGGACACATTAATCTTGCAACTCCTGTAGCTCACGTTTGGTTCTACAAGTCACAGCCATCTATCATGAGCTATCTCTTGGAGATGAAGAAGGCTGATTTTAACTCTATCTTCAAGTATGAGTCTTATGTGGTCATCGATCCAGGTCAGGTGGACGGTCTTGTAAAGGGACAGGTCCTTTCGGAGCCTGAGTATGATGAACTCATCGTCAAGTATGGTGAAGATTCATTTAAGGCAGGAATGGGTGCAGAGGCCATTTATGAACTTTTGAAAGGTCTTGATCTTGTAGAATTAAGAGATAGAAATAAAAAGAACCTTGAAGAAATAATCAGAAAGAGCGGAAAGACAGATAGCGGCGAAGCAAAGAAGGCTGCATCTGTAATCAAGTACTGCTCTTGGTTCCTGGACTCTGGTAACAAGCCTGAGTGGATGATCCTCACAGTTCTTCCTGTAATTCCACCAGACCTCAGACCTATGGTTCAGCTCGACGGTGGTAGATTTGCTACAACTGACCTTAACGAACTCTATAGAAGAGTCATCAATAGAAATAACCGTCTTCAGCGTCTGATTTCTATTCAGGCTCCAGACATTATTGTCAGAAACGAGAAGAGAATGCTTCAGGAAGCTGTCGATTGCCTCTTGGACAATGGTAAGGTCGAAAATCCTGCTAAGGGTGCTTCTAAGAGAGATCTTAAGTCTCTTGCAGACCAGCTTAAAGGTAAGCAGGGTAGATTTAGACAGAACCTTCTCGGTAAGCGTGTAGACTACTCTGGTCGTTCTGTAATCGTCGTCGGACCAGAATTGAAGATGCACCAGTGTGGTGTCCCTTCTCTTATGGCTCTGGAACTCTTTAAGCCATTCCTTATCAGAAGACTCCACGACAATGGAACAGCTCCAAACGTCAAGAAGGCAAAAGCTATGGTCGAAGAGGGGGCTCCAGAAGTATGGAGCATCCTCGATGATGTAGTAAAAGAGCATCCTGTAATGCTCAACAGAGCTCCTACACTCCACCGTCTTGGATTCCAGGCATTTGAGCCAGTACTTGTAGATGGAAAGGCATTGAAGCTTCATCCACTTGTTTGTCACGCATTCAACGCTGACTTCGACGGTGACCAGATGGCTATCCACGTTCCACTCTCAGAAGCTGCACAGCTTGAGTGTTGGACACTTATGCTCTCTACGACAAACCTTTTGGACCCTGCAAACGGTAAGCCTATCGCTTATCCTTCACAGGACATGGTCCTTGGTATCTACTACCTCACAAAGGAAAGATTCGACCTTGATAGAAAAGAGAAGAGGAAGCACTTTGAGTCTATTGCAGAAATCGAAGCCGCAATTGATGCTAACAGTGTTTCTTATAACGAAAAGATCTACTATCGTCTCAAGAAAGGTCTCGTAGTTGTAGATGAAAAGGGCAATAGAACAGTATCTGACGGAGTCGCTTGGACAGAAACAACTCCAGGAAGAATCATCTTCAACTCTTCTATCCCACTTGGTGTTCCTTTCCAGAACTACTGCCTTGGCGATAAGCAGCTCAAGAAACTTATCACAGAGACTCTCGATCACGAGAAGCCATCTGTTGCTGTAGAGCTTTTGGACAGCGTAAAGGATCTTGGATATAAGTATGCAACAATCTTTGGTGCTACTATCGGTCTCTCTGACATGATCGTTCCAGAAGGAAAGAAAGATCTTATTAGAAAGGCAGAGGAAGAAGAAGCTCACATTAAGAAGCAGCTTCTTGCAGGTACAATCTCCGAAGAAGAGAAGAAGAGTAAGGTCATCTCACTCTGGAACAGCACAAAGAATGAACTTACAGATCTCCTGATGAAAGAGATGAAGGAAGACCAGCATGGATTTAACCCATTGTTCATGATGGCTGACTCAGGAGCTAGAGGATCCTCAAAGCAGATTTCTCAGCTTGGTGCCATGAGAGGTATCATGACAAAGCCAAATGGTGATAACATCGAGCTCCCTGTAAAGTCAAACTTCAAGGAAGGTCTTTCTATCATCGAGTTCTTCTTCTCCTCAAACGGTGCAAGAAAGGGTCTTACAGATACTGCTCTTAAGACAGCTCGTGCAGGATATCTTACAAGAAAGCTTGTCGATGTCGCGCAGGATGTCGTCGTTACAATGGAAGATTGCCATACAATCAACGGTATTTGGGTATCTGCAGATGCATCCAAGAACGAAACTCTCCAGAGTAAAATTGCCGGTGCCTTCCCTGTAGATGATATCCTCCATCCATTCTTGAAGGATGAAGAAGGTCACCCTGTCGTTCTTGCAAAGGCTAACGAGCTCATTACTAATGATATCGCTGCAAAGATTGAAGACGCTGGTGTTGAGAAGGTTCTCATCAGAAGTGTTCTCACTTGTGAAGCAGACCACGGTGTATGTAAGAAGTGTTATGGTAGAAACTATGCAACTAACAAGACTGTAGAAATCGGTGAAGCAGTCGGTGTCGTAGCCGCTCAGTCTATCGGTCAGCCTGGTACTCAGCTTACCATGAGAACCTTCCATGCCGGTGGTATTGCTACTGTATCTTCAAACGAAAAGACATTCTCTTATCCTATTATTATTGATGGAATCAACGCTGCTCGTTATGTAATCAATCAGGAAGGAAAGAGAGTATTCCCACGTAAGAGCCGCTTTACAGCTACAAAGGTTTTGGAAGAGATTACTGGAAAGTATTCTGAGCTTCTTGTCAAAGACGGAGAGAACGTCGGTAAGGGATATCCGTTCTATAAGGACCTCATCGGTAACGAAGTCATTGCAAAGTACAATGGTAAGCTCATTGAACTTAATGGCAGAACTTTTGTCATCGGAGCTGTAACTGAAGTCGAAATTCCTGTAGGTGCAACACTTGCCGATGCAACAGATAATGGTTCTGTAATCCCAGCTGATGAAGTTGTCTTCAAGTTCGACCCATTCAACGAACTTATCATTGCAGAAGAAGACAGCAAGATCGTCGAGATGAGAGACTTCGTAGCTAGAAAGAGCTACTTGGTCGTTGAGAACCATGCTTCCGGAGTAAAGGAATGGCATACAGTATCTAGAGACAAGCTTGGTAAGTATAACCCGACTGTAGTCGTAGAACTCTCCGATGGTACAAGAAAGGAATATACTGTACTTGGTGGATCAACAATGCACTTCCAGGATGTCGGACAGATCATCAAAGCTGGTGATGTCATTGCATCTGCTCCTAAGGAAGACGCTTCAAAGTCAAAGGATATTGCCGGTGGTCTTCCATTGGTTAACTCACTCTTTGATGCAACAAAGACAGCTACTGAGAACTACAATGTCATTGCACATGTCTCAGGTAAGGTCGAAAGTATTAAGGTTGAGAAGGGATATGCAAAGATCACTATTGTCGACAAGCTTGCTGATATCTATCCAGAAGAAGCTCAGGACAAGAAGAAGTTCAGACATATCCATAAGGTTCCTACACAGGGTATCGTCCTCCTCGTCAGAGAGGGTGATGAAGTCCAGTGCGGCGACAAGCTTTGCGATGCACAGGTCAACAGTAGGGAAGTCCTTACAGTACTTGGCGAGACATCAGTCCTTTCATTCCTTGTAAAGGCTATTCAGGACGTCTATCGTGAACAGGATATCGAAATCAACGAAAAGCATCTCTCAATCATCATTAGACAGATGCTGAGAACTGTTGAGATCGTAAGAAGCAACGATACAAAGTTCATAGTCAACCAGAAAGTGGACAAGATTGAGTTTATGAAGGAAAACGAGAGAGTAAAGGCAAACGGTCAGGTACCTGCAATCGGCAGACCATGCTTAAGCGGTGTATCCGATGCTGCAAGAAACAGCGAGTCCTTTATTTCCGGTGCTTCATTCGCTCATACTGTACAGACATTGACAGAAGCTGCAATAGCTGGTAAAACAGACGAGTTGAAGGGTCTTAAGGAGAACGTCATCATCGGCAAGCTTATTCCTGCTGGAACTGGATTTGTCGGATATAAAGACATTGTCCTTACAGAAGATCAGAAGCTCCTCGAAGAACAGAAGATCAAAGATGCCACAAGAGAAAATGAAGTGACATACGATGACGACAATGACTACGAGGAATTGGCAGAAATGAAGTCTGTGGGAGATGCTGCAGAAATTAGTGAGGCCATGATTGACGAAGAGTAGGCGCCTGTCGGCGCCCTCTCCGGGCCTTATCAGCAGTATCTCATGCTGACCACAGTTTTCAATAGATGTACCGCTTGTGCGGTATAGACCCCTTGGTGTGAGACGAGCGGGTCAAATAATAAAGGAGCGTCAATAAGATGCCTACAATTAATCAGCTAATTAGAAAGGGCAGGACTTCAACTACATCCAAGACAAAGTCCCCTGCTCTCGAGGGCTGTCCTCAGAAGA
>JALFCJ010000212.1 GCA_022771185.1 Spirochaetales bacterium
TATGACTTGGAAATGGTAATTACAGACACAAGAGGCTGCCATGCAGATTTGACAGACGAGTATGCGGCAGTTCCACCCGAGATGAGGGAAATAGCACACTTCTACGGAAAAGAAAACCTTAGGGAAGTAGATTTCAATGCTTTTATCAGGGACTTGGGAAAGATCAGGGAATGCGTAAAGAACGACAGGGCTATTCTACGCGCATACCACTTCTTCAAAGAGAACGACAGGGTCAGGTACATGCTTTCCGAATTGAAAGATGGTGATATAGACACATTCCTCTATAATGTAACAGAAAGTGGAAACTCATCATTCAGATTCCTTCAGAATGTATACCCTTCATCATGCCCGAGTGAGCAGGGAGTATCGCTAGCAATCGCATTAAGCGAAGACATACTGGATGGAGAGGGAGCAGTCAGAGTTCATGGGGGTGGTTTTGCCGGCACTATTCAGGCTTACGTGCCAAAGAGACTTTTATCTAGATATATAGAAGGAATGGAGAACCTATTTGGAAAAGAATGCACTACAGTAATATCAGTCAGGTCCCTACCTGTAGCACGAATATACTAAACGATACTTAATCTGCAGCCGGAGTTTTCACCCCGGCTGTTATTTTTATCTCTTATAACTTGATGCAACAAGCATTTTATCAAAAAGCTCTTTTGCTTTATCTCTATTAAGACAATTCAACGGATCAGAAAGGAAAGCTGAGAATAATAGCTCATTATCATTATTCCAGATTGCTTCCAATGTCATTTCCTGAATGTCAGACACTCTTCTTATCATATTCTGAACAGCTAGTGGAGGCTCGGCAGATACTATCGGTCTAATCGAATTATCACTGATGAATCCATTGGACTCTACTATTCGTCCCTTTGGAAGGTAGGTAATCTGGCCTTCATTTGGTCTATTTATGTTCGTATAAAGAGTTCTGTCACCCATAAGAGAACGCATAATATCTACGCCCTCTTCATCGGATAGAGTAGCCTTCAACTCCTCATCGTTGTAGACTTTCGCCTTCTTTCTCTTATCTTCCTCTACTCTCCATCTATATGGAGTACGTACCACTCCATATCTCCAGAAGTCTTCATCGCTGGTGAGGAAGAATGGCAGGAATTCAGATAAGTGTCTGTCACCCGCAGCACCTAGAGCGCCAAAGTCTCTGAGAAGTGAAAGAGCTACAAGGTGGTCACAATCAAACCACTTCTCTTCCTCTACTCTCTTCTTAGCCACTTCAGTCATATCTTTATATGTGTTTTCATCTTCTGCAAGAGCTTTCAAACGTGGCATAAGGTCGATTCCATGCCAAGTGGCTCCTGTAACCCATGTAAAGTGGTTGACACCAGTAATATCAACCTTGATTTCTCTTCTATCTGGAACAGGTACGTCAAACCACTCTGCAACCTTCTCTGCAATAAATGTCTCGGTATGGAAGACTTCATGGCAGCATCCCAAAGCTTTTATTTCAGGAAATGCTTTGTACAAAGCGGCTGTACAAAGTGTCATAGGATTTGTGTAGTTGATTACCCAGGCGTCAGGACATACTTTCTTTATTGCTCTTGCAAATTCAAAGAAGAAGGGCAAAGCCCTACGAGCTCTCATGATTCCTCCCGGTCCAGTGGTATCACCCACACTTTGAAGGATTCCATACTCTTCAGGAAGTAGCAGATCCCCCTTTCTGCACTCAATGTTTCCCGGTTCAATCGAGATGATGACCAAATCTACACCCTCGAGAGCCTTCTCAAGGTTATCTTCAGCAATAAACTTGAATCTTCCTTCGCTGTCGTTCACACGAAATGTCTGTTCTCCAACAGCAACGTTGTTCATTGCCGCTTTATGGTCTATATCATGAAGCACCACAGTTCCATGAGTCATCTTGTTATAAGCAAGATCTTTGAAAAACTGTATGGCCCACAGTCTGCTTCCTCCTCCAATAATGCAGATACGTGTTTCTTTCATATCACATCCTCCTTTGTACTATTCTATCGAAGAAAAAAAGAAAAAAAGAGACCAATAATTCATTTTCCATTATATTCTACCCTGTTTAATAATTCTTCTTGATACCTTTGCGCCAAATAATTATCCTCAAGTCATGATTATCGATTCCCATGCCCATATTTTCTCGTCGCTCTCTGGCTTCGGTGCAGATGGTGAACTAAAGCCTCTAGAAAATGGAAAAGCAGTTTGGAGTAACGGTGAAGTCATCCAGCTTCTTCCTCCTAGCTACGAGAAGACAGAGTTTCCCATCTCATCTCTTCTGTCGGTGATGGACAGCAACAATATTGATAAAGCTGTATTGCTTCAAGGAGGTTTTCTAGGCTTCGATAACTATGGTATCTATGAAGCCGTCAAAGCACATAGAGATAGAATTACAGGAGCCTTTACAATAGATCCATTCTGCAGGAATGTGGATAAAATCCTCTCAAATCTTCTTTTAAAGGATATCGATGCCTTTAAATTCGAAGTTTCAACTGGCTGTGGCTTAATGGGCATTCACCACACTTTCCCCATAGACGGCGACATGATATATTCCATATATAAACGCTTATATGGAAAGATTAGGACCATTGCCTTCGACCTTGGTTCTCCTGGAGACGAAAGCCACCAAGTGGAGGCAGTAAAAAAGATTGCAGAAGATTTTCCTTCATTTAATATTGTTGTCTGTCACCTTTCTTCTCCAAGAAGAAATCAGGACGAGAATATTAAGAAAGAACTGGAGATGCTGCGAAAAGATAACATCTTTTTTGATACTGCTGCACTATTTTGGAAGACAAGAATAGAAGAATACCCATTCAACACAGCAAGAAGTTATATAACGTATGCAAGAGACATTGTAGGAGCAGAGCACTTAATGTGGGGTAGCGATGCACCAAGCACTCTTGTACAAGTACCTCTTTCAGAGCAGTTGAGTTATTCAAAAGGTATATTCAGCGAAAAAGAAGAAGAGTGGTACTTTTACAAGACAGCAGAAAAGATTTACTTTTGATGTTTTGGAATAAGAATTACTGCCTTAGTACCTACATCAGGAGTACTATTGATCACAAGTTCACCATTACACATTGTCTTTAGTCTCATTCTTGTGTTTCTGAGTCCTACATGGTCCATTGTGACTTTTTTATCTGTATCGAAGCCTACTCCATTGTCTTCACATACAACCATAAAGAAGTCTGAGTCTTCTGTTGTTCTGATTCTTACATATCCGCTCTCTTCTTTTGGAGACACTCCATGCTTTACAGCATTCTCAACAAGAATCTGCAAAGATAATGGAGGAAGAAGAAAATCCACTGTGTTTATATCGTACTCGACACTTAAATGGTCTTGAAACCTCAGTTTTTCAATGTAAAGGTAGTTCTCAACATGGTGTAATTCTTCAGTAAAACTTACACATCTTACATGGTCAAGGCTAGTCATGTTTTCTCTGAGGTAGTCTGCAAAATGATCTATGGCATCTACGGCAGTATGTGGATCTCTGGTTATAAGAGACCTGATTATATTAAGTGTATTAAAGAGAAAGTGTGGCTTTATCTGGCTAAGCATAACTTTGACTTTCTCACTCTCCAGTTCAGCCTTTGCAGCCTCCCTGGCCTCTTCGGCATCTACAATTCTCTCTTTTTGAACATTTAGATATACCATCAAGATTCCCATGAAAGAGAATGTCGGAGCAAGATACATACCGAAGAATATCTGCTCTGAAAGCAGACCCAGAATAGGGAGAGCAGCAAATCCAAAGAGATATATAATGTGCTTTTTATGCTTTTTATCTTCTGTACGACTGTAATCCATCAACATCAGGACTACAAACCAGACCATATATATTATAGTGAATAGAGTGTTGATCCAATAATACTTTCCTCTTGTATATATTCCGTTTTGATATGAAAAGAATATTCCTGTAAAAAAATTGACTATTAGGCATAAAAAAGAGCCTATAGTCGGAAGAGAAGAACAGATGAAGAATGCTTTGGCCCTATCCTTTGTGTGACGAAGAGAAATAAAGGAATAAGCATATATAAGCCAAATCCACCATGACAAACTAGGGAAAAGATAGTTGCAAAAACCAGCAACAGACCCAATAAATACACCAAGACTCGTCATTACATCCATACAGAACCAAGATATCAAGTCTGTAAATGTAACAAACAATAGGGATACCAACATCGTATTGAATACTGGTTGTCCTACATCTTTTTTATTCTTGATTGAATTCAATAAGACTATCAACTCGCCGATTATTGCAATTAAGTCTATAGATACCAATATCAATACGTTGTCAAGCATAAAAGTATACTATCACAGCACAATGAAAACAAAAAGCGAAAGAAAGAGAAAAGAGCCACTATATTGATTTCTTTTCCCTTCATTCATAGAATCCATATGCTATGGGTGATGATAAAAGAGTTTCTAATGGTATTACTGAAGGTGTGATTTGGAAACAAATCTTGTTATTTTTCTTCCCTATTCTCTTCGGAACTCTTTTTATGACTCTCTACAACACAGTGGATGCTGTAATCGTCGGCCAGATACTGGGAAAAGAAGCTTTGGCTGCAGTTTCCGGAGGAACCAGCACACTTACAAATCTTATAATAGGTTTCTTCAACGGTATGGCAAGCGGCGCAACTGTAGTAATAAGCCAGTTCTATGGAGCGAAGGATGAAGATAAGGTAAAAAAGAGCCTCCACACAGCAATGGCCCTCTCTCTATTGTTTGGTTTATGCATCTCTGTTTTAGGCTATATTCTGACAAACCCTATGCTAAATCTGATGGCTACGCCAGACGATATATTTCCACTGGCATCCACCTATCTTCATATATATTTTATCGGATCAATTGGACTAGTTGTCTTTAATATGTCTTCAGGCGTATTAAGAGCATTCGGAGATTCAAAGCATCCATTGTGGTTCCTGATTCTAGGTACATTATTAAATATCGCCCTCGACATAATGTTTATAGCTGTCCTTAAGCGTGGTGTAAGAGGAGCAGCGGAAGCCACTGTCATAAGTCAGGCTGTAGCGGCATTGGCTACTCTTATATTTCTGGCCACTAGAAAGGGACTGGAGAAAATGGAAGTAAAGAAAATGGCGACTATGGATAGAATCATCCTCAATAAAATGCTAGCCATAGGACTTCCCGGAGGCATACAATCTGTAATGTACAATATCTCAAACATGATCATTCAGACTAATGTAAACTCTTTTGGA
>JALFCJ010000213.1 GCA_022771185.1 Spirochaetales bacterium
CACCTCCACTGAGATTATAATTCAGAATCTGTTCTGAAGTGGCATTCTTTAGCCTTGGAAAGCAAACAATCGGAATGGAAAGCTGTCTGCCATCCACCAGAAGTAACCAAAGGTTATTATCATCACTCCATACTCTTACAGATTTTGCATTATTAAGAGAAAAATCCATTCCAGACCTACTTTATCAGATTAGTATTTCTTCCTGATCCTGCTCTGATAGGCCTCCAAATGCTTTGGTAATACTTCAATATCACTGTGATCAGACTGAGAACCTATATGGTAATCCAAAGAAACACTGTAAAGTTCACTGAATTTTGCAAGTACATCAGTGCTCACTTTTATGTTTCCATTTGCCATTTTTATAATTTACAAGCACAAAAAAAGACTCTAAGCATTACACCTAGAGTCTTGTTCGTGAGAGACGGGGATCGAACCCGCGATCTCCGGCGTGACAGGCCAGCGCGATAACCAGCTTCGCTACTCCCACATGACAATGAAAGCATAGAGAAATCTAAAAAATATGTCAACTATGTTTTTTTATTTTTTTTAATATTGCACCAATGTTTCAAAAAAGGTTTTCTTCCTTGCTATCAAGTTCCCTCCATTCGCCTTTTTCCATATCCCCCAAAAGGAGATTTCCTTCCCTTATTCGCTTTAAATATGTTACATCCATACCCCTAATTGCCATCATACGTCTCACTTGATGGTATTTCCCTTCTTTGATGATAACTCTACTTTTCCCTTTTCCGATAGGAATAAGAATAGCAGGCTTTAAAACCTCATCGTCGAGAATCATTCCATCTTTGAAGGCTTTTATGTCTTCTTCTTTCGCAGATCCGGTGTGCTCTACATAGTATTCTTTTTCAACTCCATTTTTTGGAGATATCAAAGTATGAGCCAATACACCGTCGTTAGTAAAAATAAGAAGACCTTCAGTATCTTTATCTAGTCTTCCTACAGGGAACACTCCCATCTTCATCCAGTCCCTTGGTACAAGTTCCATCACTGTCCTATCTCTCGGGTCCTCTGTACTTGTTACAAATCCCATAGGCTTATTTAGTACTGCCACTATCCTTCTTTTTCTGACAATTGGCTCACCATCCATTAATACACAGTCTTCGTCTTTTATCTTCTGGTCAAAGGAGGATGCAAGAGCACCGTTTACTTCTATTCGTTTTTCTTTTACAAGTCGCCTGACGTCTTTTCTCGAATACTCAGAATACGCAGCAACAAGTTTATCTAATCTTTCCATATTCTTATTCTCCTTTTATCAAAACATAAAAACAACTGTAGACTCAATGGAATTATACCATTATATTATTGACATATGTCAGTAATGGAGAAATAGATGGCACGACCTATCCAAAGAAGAGTAATAGAGAGTATCCCTGAATACAAATCTTTCCACACAGATGGAATTCCTTCTGGCTCTGAAGTCGTCCTATCCACTGATGAATTTGAGGTCATAAGGCTTATAGACAAAAATAGACTATCCCAGGAAGAAGCTGCAAAAGAGATGGGAGTATCTAGGGCAACAATTGCAGCAATCTATCAAAGAGCAAGGGAGAAGGTTGCTCTATTGATAGTGGACGGAAGAAGCCTTTCTATTAAGGGCGGTGCCTTTGTACTTAAAGAATCAAACAAAGAAAGCAAAACATATAACGAATTGGCAACTAAAGGAGACGAAATAATGAGAATTGCTGTTACTTATGATGACGGAAGAATCTTTCAACACTTTGGAAGAACAGAAGAATTTAAAGTATACGACGTGGAAGATGGAGTTATTAAATCTTCTACTGTCATCAATACAAACGGTCAGGGACATGGTGCGTTAATAGGGGTATTGGAATCAATTGGAGCAGATGTCCTTATCTGCGGCGGAATCGGAGGAGGAGCTCAAAGTGGAATCGCCAGCATGGGCATAGAGCTCTATGGCGGAATTGCGGGAGATGCAGACGAGGCAGTGAAGGCATATCTAGAAGGAAAACTAGAGAGAAACTCCAATGCAAACTGCAACCATCACCATGAAGAAAGCCATAATTGTTCTCATGGAGGCTGTGGAGGTCATTGCCACCACTGATTATTAAGATTATATTCTTTCTAAGGGAATTTCCCTAATCTAATGTGAAGGAGAAAACACCATGAAGTACGTTTGCCCATGTGGCTATGTCTATGATCCAGCAGTTGGTGATCCAGACAATGGAATCGCTCCAGGCACACCTTTTGAAGATCTCCCAGATGATTGGGCTTGCCCAATCTGCGGCATCTCCAAGGATATGTTCCAGGAAGAAGCGTAACAAATGAGAGGAATCATCTGATTCCTCCATTTTTTAGAATACTTTCACTACCCCAATAGCAACTACTGGAACAAAAGAGTCATAGTATTCGTCGTAGTTGACAGCCCCATCTAAGTCTACTTCCAATCCTTTTACAAACTTCTCTAGGTTGAGCCTAAGATCACACCCAACACTCCAAACTCTCTTAACCTCTCCATTAAGCCGTAACCAAGTATCTTGAGTGGAATTATCGATGACTGTATCGATATTATCTTCTCCTCGCATTAAAAGCGATGCGCTTATATTTCCCTTCATCACTTTATTCTCCATCTCCAATGAAAGGGAAAAGAGAATAGACCCTGGTCCATAAGGGAAGCCAAGATAATAGGCATCTACTTTATCTGTAAAACCGCCATAACTAGAGTAGAACCTATAAGGGAGAGTCAACTTTCCATATTTATCGTTTACGAATTTATCTTCCCCATAGTTATCTCTTCTGTTATAGAGGTAATTTGTAGCCCAATAGAACTCTCCTATGAGGTGAATGCCTCCTTCATCCTTTAAGTTCTC
>JALFCJ010000241.1 GCA_022771185.1 Spirochaetales bacterium
GCATTGATGCCGAGTCCACAAGCTTTGGCTTCCTCTAGCATTTCTTCATTTATGACTTTGTACTCTGGATGCAGGAATGAGAATCCTACTTCTTTTGAAAGGTATGATATATGCTTAATGTTAATAGGATTTGAAAACAAAAATCCCATTTTGCACTCAGGGAGGTATCTCTGCATTATCACAAGTGAAAGAGGATTGAAGGAAGAAAAGATCACTTTGTCTTCAATACCATATTTCTTGATCAAAGAAGCCACCTTCTCTTCTATCCCTGGATAGTAAATGACACCAGTCTTCAGCTCCACATTAGCCTTCATACCACTCTCTTTAATAAAAGCACAAAACTCATCGAAAGATGGAACATAAGCATCAAACTTATCATCCATGGTCTTGGAAGCCTTGATTTTTGTTATTTCAGAGAGTGTACACTCACAAACCTTTTTATCGACTCCTGTAGTACGTAGTATATTCTCGTCGTGAATGACTACAACCTCTCCATCTTTTGTAAGGTGGACATCTGTCTCAATACCATCAGCTCCAGCATCTCTTGCAGCCTCAAAAGCCACCATAGTATTTTCTGGATACCTAGCTGAAAATCCTCTATGAGCCCAAACTATCATATTAGTCCCTCCAAAGCCATAATATAATACAAAAAATCAAGAGAGAAATAAATCAAGCACGTTTAGCCTCTTGATTGGTTTTGTTATCACTAATAAAGCCTATTCTAGATGGTGCTATTGAGTATTTATCAAGTAACAACCACACTTTATTCTCTAGACTCAAGTCAAAGTGACTCTCTTCAACACCATTAAGATAATCTAAAGCCAAGATAAGATTTCCTATCATATTTACTTTGTTGTTCCAAAGAGGAAAACGGGAAACAAGATTCTTCGGGCACTCCATATCATCAAGAAACACATGATCTACCAATTTGTTTCTAAACTGCGCCAGTCCGCTGACATAGGATGCAATATTTAGCCACTGGGAGAAATGATACTCATCCATTCCATACTCATTGGCAATGATTCTTGCAACTTCTCTCGGGAAAGTCATGTCATAGTCCATCCATATTGCTTCGAAACTTGCCTTTGCCAGCTTTTCCCTATTCATATAGTTGATACTATGCTCCGAGATTATACCACTCCAATCATTCTCTTCCGCCCAAGTAGAAATACTCTCACCAAGCTTTGGCTCAAGATTATTTCTAAAGAAAGATAAAGAGATGGACAACTCTCCACAAAGATCGTTATTGAAGAGTATGTCATCAATAATCCTATCAAGAGTTGTACCAGGAATGAAAACTAATTCTCCAAGTGCATTCTCGATACTATAAAGCTTTGCATAGGACATAAACTTGTCTTTTCCCATACTCTGAATTACTTCCAAAGCTCTATCATCCTCACCTTCCAAACCATTATTCTTTAAGCCTTGAAGTAAGCTCTCTGAAGAAGCCTTGTCTAGTTTGGAATTGTCGAAGCCATTCTCACCAAATTCATTGTGAGAAACTACATAGTGTTCCACATCCAGGAAACACATAGGTGACATAGAATCTTTATTCATGCCTACCCTCCTACATAAGAGTCTTGTACCCTATCCTTGACTAACGTCGGGCACAGGAGGGGGCATAGGCTAAAGGATTAAAAACTTAAATCTAACGGTCTGGTGAGACTGCTCCCGGATCTTTTCCAGACAAATTCTAATAATTACAAACAAGCCTTAAATACAATATAGCACACATTAAAAGAGAAATAAATATCATATTCTCTTAAATTTTCAAAACTTTTGTTTATGATATAGTTAGATTAATGCATTTAATAGCGTTATAAGTTACTTAATGTGCCCTAAAAACTGAGATTAAGTAACTTTTAGCCGTATCAATAGAAATAAACCACATAGTAAGCCATTATATAAGCTATCGACATATTCAAATTTATCTGGTATTTCGGATTCTAGCTTTTATAGGAGAAAGACTCATTTAATTGGGGCTACATTTCTGCAGCCCCACTCCTTTCTTTAATCCCACTGTTTGATTCCCTTCAGAATCTTTTCCTGACTTCTTCGTCTAGGATTTATACGTTTCTCTATCACTTTGACTACTTTAGTCATCAATGCAGCGATCACAAAGTAAATGATAGCAGTAAGAATGAGAGGGAAGAAAGCTTCATAAGTTCTACTTCTTATAAGGTCACTTATCTTAGTAAGGTCCAGGACAGCAATGTATCCTACAACTGATGTTTCCTTAATAAGTGTAACGACTTCGTTTCTATAAAGAGGAAGGAAATGCTGTGCAGCCTGTGGCAGGAGGATTCTGAAGAAGCTCTGACTATCAGAGTAACCAAGAGCTGTTGAAGCCTCAAACTGCCCCTTTCCAACTGCATTGTAACCTACCCTAAGCATCTCTATCATTGCAATGGCGAACATGAGGGTGAAGCCCACAACAGATACCCACAGACCACTTAGACGAGTGGAGCCGAAAACAATGTAGTAGAGAATCATCAACAACAATACTGTCGGCATTCCATGTATAAGCCACATAAAGAAGTTTGTTATACCGTTTGCCACCTTATTGCCATGTCTGCAGAGCATAAACACTGCAAAGCCAAGAATAGTACCGAATACGATGGACGCAAGAGTGATGAGGACTGTGACGCCTGCACCCTGTACAAACAACTTCCATCTGTTTTCTCTTACAAATGTCTTGTAGAAGCTATTTTTGAGGCTCTGGAAGAATCCAATCTCACTTGTATCTTCGCCCAATATAACAAGTCTGATGGGTGTTGTGTAATATACATCGGAGAGAGTACCTGTCTCGTTTCTCTCTTCACTTACTACAATGTTCATTCCAAGATCATACTTACCTGTTTCGACTCCCGGAGCAATCGCTTCGAAAGGAACTTCGAAGAACTGTGGAGTATAACCATAAGCACGACAGAAACGACATACAAAGTCAACGTCATAACCTGCAAGATGTCCGTTACTAACAAAGGAGAAAGGCTCATATCCCCCCTCTACTGCAACTGAGAGTGTTCCGTTCTCTCCTGTAAAGCCAGTGATATCGCAGGTATCTGTTTCAGGGTCGAAGTCTGCAATCCAATAATCATAGAGTTCATCCATCAATCCACTTTTTGTGCTGTCTTTGATGAATTGGTTGATTTCTTTAAGAATCCTATCCTGTCTATCATTGTTTCCAATAATACAAGTAGCGTTTATGTATCCGGCAGGTTCCTCGAGACACTCCAATTCAGGATGGTTTGCCTTCTGTACTCCGAAACTGACTTCTTCAATAAGGTATGCATCTACCTTTCCTGAAGTAAGGGCGTAGATCATATCATTAGGCATCGTGTAATACTGGAAAGTAGTGTCTGGCACTCTGTCTCTGATTAAGTCTTCGTAGAGAACGGCTGTCTGTACACCGATATTACTGCCGTTTAAGTCTTCGATAGTCTCAATCTTTCCTTTGGCAGAGAAGACAGCGGAAACTGCAACTACTGCAACAAGCAAAAGAATTAGTATCTTTTTCATTTCTGCTCCTCCTGCCATTTGAAGTTCATCTCAATCTGATGACTAAAGCCTTCTTTGTCATCAACAAGGTCTTTCTGTTGATATGTTGTGGTAGGCTCTTCAAGGAGAGAAAGGAAGACTTTACTTGACTTGGCTTCCTTGATATCGAATGTATTTCCGTTATACTTGATGATCATAGTAAGAACATCGAGCTTCTCTGAATACTCGACTTTTACAAGAATATCAGGGTTATCGGACTCGGCTGCGATATTGTTGATACAGATTTCTTCAAGAGCAAGAGTAAGCTTAGTAAGACGCTCTGCTTCGATCAAAAGCTTCTCACCATATTTCTGCAGTTCTTCGCTAATAGATTCCATATCGAAGTCTGTGCTGTCGATTCTGTAAGAAAGAGTAGAGAGACGCTGGATAAAACGTCTTGTCTTTTCTCTCTTTGGATGCTCGAAGATATCTTTAGGAGAACCTTCTTCGTAGATTGTGCCATCGTACATAAAGAAGATTCTATTGGAGATCTTTCTGGCAAAATCCATTTCGTGGGTGACGATCATCATTGTTCTTCCGCTTTTGGCAAGAACCTTGATAACAGACTGAACTTCTCCGATCATGCTTGGATCCAAAGCAGAAGTAGGCTCATCGAATAGGATGATGTCCGGGTCCATTGCAAGTGTTCTTGCAATAGCAATTCGCTGCTGCTGACCGCCAGAGAGTTCATCTGGATATGAAAAAACTTTTGAAGAAAGACCTACTGAGTCCAAGAGGTACATAGCTTTGTCATAAGCTTCTTGTCTTGATCTACCTAGTAGTGTTATCTGAGGATTCATAATATTCTCAATGACTGTCAGATGACCGAATAGGTTGAAAGATTGGAATACCATTCCCATCTTTTTTCTAACCTCATTGAGGTTGCATCCACGCTTTGTAATATCCTGACCATCCACAATAATACTGCCACTTGTGGGTTCGCAGAGCATGTTGATACATCTTAGTAGTGTCGATTTACCAGTTCCAGAGGGTCCGATTATTGATATCACATCCCCGTTGTTGATAGTAACATTAATATCCTTGAGAGGGATTGTTTCATCATCGAACTCTTTTCTTAAGTGTTTGATCTCAATCATTGCACATCCACAGGACGGAATGAGTGCAGAAAAGAATTACTTTTGGCGATATTGGGTCCCGCATCTAAATGTCTGGCCCTCTCACCTCTCTTCTTTCTCTTTGCCCTAATCATACCGTCTCACCTTGAAATGAATTTTTTAATAGCCCCCTTATAGAATATGTGGGGGGGAGGGTCAATAGGAATAAAGACAATATTTTGAAAAAAACCCGAAAAAGAAAAAAATATGGCTCTAATGGGTGATTGACCAAAGAAAAGTAAAAGTTCAACGTGTTGCGAGGGAGAAAAACATGGATAGGCTCTTCAATAGAGATGATCTAAAAAAACTATACATTCCAATCTTGATCGAGATACTTCTTACTGTAAGCGTGGGCGTTGCAGACACCATGATGGTATCTCAGGCAGGAGAGACTGCCGTTAGTGGCGTCAGTTGTTTTAATACGATCCAGAACTTTCTTATTGCTCTGTTTTCTGCTTTCGCCACCGGAGGCAGCGTAGTCGTGGGACAGATGCTTGGCATGAAGAATCTTGATAGAGCAAAGAACTCAGTAAAAGATTTGATGTATCTTACTCTCCTTGTCTCTCTCATGCTCTCTATTGTATTTATAGCATTAAAGGAGCCGTTATTACGTCTCATCTATGGAGAGAGCGAGGAAGCTGTAATAAAAGCTGCACTTGATTATGCAGTTCCTATTCTGATCTCATTGCCCTTCCTTGCATCCCAAAGCTCCTTGAATGCCATCTTGAGAGTACAGGGAAAGACAAAGACAACAATGTGGACTTCCATTATCGCCAACGTAATCAACGTTGTTGGAAATGCTGTATTTATTCTTGTTTTCAACTTGGGAGCCTTGGGAGTAGGAATTGCAACTCTTATTTCAAGAATCGTCTCAGCAATAATTCTTTTCATCGCTTCAAGAAACAAGCAGCTGCAAGCTCCATTTGAAAATATTCTCCAATTCAGGCATAAAGGAAATATGATGGGAACTATATTCTCCATAGCCCTCCCTTCAGGATTAGAAAACTCTATATTCCAACTTGGTAAGATTGTAATGATTGCAACCATTGCTCAGTGTGGAACTTCTTCTATGGCAGCCTTCTCTGTCCTTGATAACATCGGAACCTTTGCCAACATTACAGGGCAGGCAGCAGGACAGACGCTGATGGTAGTAGGTGGATATGCAGCAGGAGCTGGGCGCTTCGATGAATCCAGAAGGCTTACAAAAGTTTTCGTTTCTATAGCTTATGGTACGATGGCAGTGATAGCTGTACCTATCTTTGTATTCCTTAAGCCAATTATCTCGATATACTCATTCTCTCCCGAGACTGCTGCCCTGTCTTATAGGATTCTTTCCGAGTATATGATCTGGTCTACTCTCGTATGGCCTCTATCATTCTCCTTCCCTAACATTCTCAAAAGCTCAGGAGACGTAAAATACACAATGATAGTGGCAATACTATCAATGTGGCTCTTCAGAGTATTCCTTGCCAGGGTCCTCGGAATATATATGGGCTTTGGAATTGTAGGCGTAATGTGGGGCATGTACATCGACTGGGTAGTTAGATCCATTGCTTTTGTCTTAAGATACAGGAGTGGTGTATGGACAGAGAAAAGGATAAAAGAGTGAAGAGTATCAGAGTAAGTGCGGCAGTAATACATAGAGACGGAAAGATTTTCGCCACCAAGCGTGGTTATGGTGAGTACAAAGGAAAATGGGAATTTCCCGGAGGAAAGAGAGAAGAAGGAGAAAGCGGCGAAGAAGCCCTGTATAGAGAAATAAAAGAAGAGCTGGATTCGAAAGTAAAAATAGAGAAGCTCATCTGTACTACAGACTACGACTATCCTACTTTCCACCTTACCATGGATGTTTATTTATCAACTTTGATTGAAGGAAAGCTTACCCTGTTAGAACATGAAGACGCCAAATGGGTGTCTCTTGATTCCATCGATAATCTAGATTGGCTCCCTGCAGATTGGAGCGTAATAGACGAAATCAAGAAACACTTCAGCGATAGCCTCTAATTACAGATTACGTAGCATTTCAAGTATATCCCCTGCAGAAGGAGGGCATTTTACTACTTTATTCTTTGCCCCGCTGCAGCAGGCACCTACACCGATTTCCATGCTCTTTCCTCTCCAGCCCTGGCCTATTGCGATTCTTTCGCCGTTTAGGACATACAGC